>NZ_RXIU01000040.1 GCF_004217665.1 Candidatus Magnetaquicoccus inordinatus
AATGTCCCAGTCAGAATGACTCAACAACTGCAGCATTTTTTGACATTGCACAGCATCAAGCTGAGGAAGTTTTTCTGCAATAAAAAGCGCCAACATCTGTTCCAATTCGGCCGTGGCACGACGACTGGCTGCCCAAAGCACCTGCTTTTGTAACAGTTCACTATTCGCCATCAAAAACCACCACCTTGCGCCCCAACTGCGGGACAGTCGAATTTTGTCCATCCCAGGGCGACTTGCCATAATAAATCGCTCCCTCAGTGACCACCTGCTCATAATAGGCATCATACAAATTGGTTTTGCGCAGATCCACCTCGGAGAGATTGCAAGCAATAAAACGGGTATGATCCAATGTAGACTCACGTAATGAGGCACGCTGCAAATTGGCAGCAGTAAAATCGGCTTGATCCAATTGACAGGCCAATAGATGCGCCAAACGCAAATCCGCTTGAACAAAAGAGAGCGCGGTCAAATTGCATAACAGAAAACGACTGTGACTGAGATCAGCCTCAGTAAAACGACAATCGATAAACTGCGAACGTTGGCAGAAAGCATGATCCATGCGACTGCCCACAAAAGAGACATTTTCTAAGCGCGTCTCCTGAATGTGAATTTCACTCATTTGACACTGATCAAAGGTCAGATCATAAAGACGGCTGCCCACCAGTATGGCCCCCGTCAAATCAATACCACGCAGATCGATGGCGCGGATCTCCATGAATGAGAGATCCGCACCACGCAACCCTCCATCACGGCCATAAGTCGCCAGCAACAGCTCTTTGTCAGTCACCGCTTCCATGGCCATTCACCTCTTATGGACGAGCCAAGTCAATGATCTTATTCACATCATATCCTGGATGTCCGCCAACCTTTTCCACAATCTTGTGCAAACGCTCATCCAAGGTGGGACGATCCACCTTATAAAGCAAGCCGATTGGTGCATGTCCCTCCGCATCACGACGTGCCAACTCCATCGCCGCTCCCAGGTCGCTGGTATCATGATCGGCAGGCACCTCTTTCACCAACTCACGATAATATTCTACCGTGTCAATGTTGTTGAAAGTCGGACATTGGGAGAAAATGTTCACATAAGAGAACCCTTTGTGCTCCAAAGCCCCTTTGATCAATTCAGCACAGATCTGCGGCTTGCCGGCAAAACCCTGAGCCACATAGGTTGCCCCATAGGTCAACATATAGAGCAAGGGATTCATCGGCTCATCCGGTCCGCCGTAAGGGGTGGTATAGGCCTTTAATTCTGGACGCGAGGTGGGGGAATATTGTCCCTTGGTTAGTCCATAAATGCCATTATCATAGAGCACATAGGTCATGTTGACATTTTTGCGTGCCATATGCGGCATGTGTCCACCACCGATGGAAAAACCATCACCATCACCACCAGTCACCAAAACAGCCAAATCCGGGCGTGCCAACTGGGCACCGGTTGCCACCGGTCCGGCCCGTCCATGCAGAGTGTGCATTTTGTAGGATTTGATAAAATAGGGGGTACGCGACGAACAACCGATGCCGGAGATGGCCATCAGGTTGGCATAATCGACTCCCAACTCCGACAAAGCCCGATAGATGCTGTTCAAAATGCCATGGTATCCGCAGCCGGGACACCAGACAACACTCACCTCGGATTTATAATCTTTCGGTTTCAAGTCTACTTTATGGAGTGCGGCAACGGACATCAGATTATCTCCTTGACTTTGTCGATCATCTGGATCGGCGTAAACGGCAAACCGCCGCAAATGGTGAAGGGAATCGGTTTGATGGAGGTTTCAGCGCGAATAAAATGGGAGAGCTGTCCCTGATAGTTGACCTCCGGAACCAGAATTTTTTTGCAGGTTGCCGCAAAAGCCTCATACTGCGCCACCGGCATCGGCCACATCAGTTTGGGATAGAAACCTTTTACCTTATACCCTTCGGCACGCAAACGGGCTACCGCCTCACGCGCCACACCAATGGTGCTTCCCCAGGTAATGATGCCTACATCCGCATCCCCATCACCATCCACTTCCGTCGGTTTGTAGCGATCGATGATCGGCTTGATCTTGTTGAAGCGTTTGGCGTGCATCGTCTCATGAGCTTCTGGTTTGAAGCTTGGAGCACCAGTTTCCGTATGCTCCAAACCGGTCGCAATGTGCATACCCTCTGGAGTTCCCGGATCCACCATCGGCGAAATACCATCATCGGTAATCAGATAGCGTTTATAGGTGCCTTCGCCATCCCACTTTTTGCGGTTGACAATGGTATAGTCTGCCGGATTGGGCCGCGGCACCGTTTGCGTCGAAAAGGCCAACGAGCCATCCGACAACAACAACACCGGACATTGATACTCTTCGGCAATGTTGAGAGCATCCACCGTCATATCGATGCAATCTTTCACATCCTCGACCGATAGAACAATGCGCGGCGCATCGCCATGGGCACCATGAATGGCCAGAAAGAGATCCGATTGCTCATGTTTGGTGGGCAGACCGGTGGAAGGACCACCACGTTGCACATCCACCAGCATCACCGGTGTTTCGCTCATGGAGGCCATACCCAACATCTCTGCCATCAAAGCCAAACCAGGACCGGAGGTGGCGGTCATCGATTTTCTGCCGGCATAGGAGGCACCCAAAACCTGGCCGATCGAGGCAATTTCATCTTCCGCCTGAATCAAGGTTCCACCCAATTTCGGCAGATGGGTGGCTACATATTTGGCAATTTCTGTCGCCGGAGTGATCGGATAGGCCGAGAAAAACTCCAACCCACCCAGAATGGCTCCCATACCGGCAGCATCGTTGCCAGAGATGACGATCACATCCTTGGGCGTGGTCGGATCGGCCACCCGCCAGGGATCCTCTTTTTGCAACGCTTTCCCCAACTCTTTGCCTTTTTCAAAGGCTTGCAGGTTAAAGTTGAGAATCTCTTCACCCTTCTTCTTGAATTTATTGCTCAACACCTGTTTCAAGGTATCTTCACTGATGTTGAACAGCGCCGACAAGGCACCCATAGCCACCATATTTTTCGAGCGATAGGATTTCATCTCTTTGGCGGTTTTGGACATCGGGATCGGATAAGCAAAGACCCCGTCTGGAATTTCCGGTTCAAAATCCC
The DNA here is from genome assembly GCF_004217665.1 of Candidatus Magnetaquicoccus inordinatus. Classification (GTDB taxonomy): domain Bacteria; phylum Pseudomonadota; class Magnetococcia; order Magnetococcales; family Magnetaquicoccaceae; genus Magnetaquicoccus; species Magnetaquicoccus inordinatus. The sequence goes on from NZ_RXIU01000040.1 coordinate 3,103, forward strand.
CACCCGGATAGTCGTAGACAAAAGCGGTGCCGGGCTTCAAAAGATGCTTGTTGACCTCATAGGCTTCGCCATTGAAGGCACAAAAAACATCAAAGGTATCACCCTGGTTATAGATCCGTTCCGGAGAGGTACGGACTTGGTACATGGCATAACCGCCTTTGATTTCTGCCGGAAAGGTTTTGAAGGTATAGACCTCCAAGCCAGCCCTGGCACATGCGGCGGCAATGAAATCACCCGTGGAGATGATACCCTCACCACCCTCCCCGGCTACTCGAATAATCAGGTCATTCTTTGCCATCGAAACTCCTTCTTTAGCCTGCTTTCTTGTTTGTGATAGAGGCTGCCCCCTACGAGACAGCCTGTTGAAAGCGCCAAACGGCTCTCAACAGGCTGTAGCCAACGGGTTGCTACACTCTCACCCCTTCAGCGCCGCGGCCAGCGTGCTGCCCATGTCGGCGGGCGAACGGGCAATATGTACCCCTGCCGCCTCCAGAGCCGCAAACTTTTCGGCTGCTGTCCCCTTGCCACCAGAGATAATCGCACCCGCATGGCCCATCCGTTTGCCTTTGGGGGCGGTCGCTCCGGCAATAAATGCAACCACCGGCTTGCTCATGTTTTTCTTGATCCAAGCCGCTGCTTCCTCTTCAGCCGTACCACCAATCTCACCGATCATGATCACAGCTTCCGTCTGTGGATCGGCTTCAAACAACTGCAAACAATCAATAAAGTTGGTTCCGTTGACCGGGTCACCACCCAAACCCACACAGGTGCTCTGTCCCAGATTAACCCGTGTGGTCTGTGCCACCGCTTCATAGGTCAAAGTGCCGGATCGGGAGACCACGCCCACTTTACCCACCTGATGAATATGACCAGGCATGATACCAATTTTGCAGGCACCAGGAGTAATGATTCCCGGGCAGTTGGGTCCAATCAGACGGGTTTTCCGTCCCTGCAGATAACGCTTGACCCGTACCATATCCAGCACCGGAATGCCCTCAGTAATACACACCACCAGATCCAGATCGGTGGAGGCCGCCTCCATTATGGCATCGGCGGCAAAGGGGGGTGGGACAAATATAACCGAAGCATTGGCTCCAGTCGCTTTTACTGCATCGGCCACCGTATCAAAAACCGGTCGATCCAGATGTTTGCTGCCCCCCTTTCCAGGGGTGACACCGCCCACCAACTGTGTACCATAGGCGATAGCCTGTTCGGAGTGAAATGTGCCGTTGGCTCCGGTGAAGCCCTGACAAATGACGCGGGTATTTTTATCAACCAGAATACTCATTTTCGCCCCTTCCTATCGCACTGCAGCCACCGCTTTTTCGGCGGCATCATTGAGATCATCGGCAGAGATAATCGCCAAACCCGATTCGGCCAAAATCTTTTTGCCCAAATCGACATTGGTTCCCTCCAGACGCACCACCAGAGGCACCTTGATATTTACATCGCGGGCCGCTGTTACGACGCCGTTGGCAATGACATCGCAACGCATGATCCCACCAAAGATGTTGATCAGCACCGCTTTGACGTTGGGATCAGAGAGAATCAATTTCAAGGCTTCTGTGACCACCTCGGTGGTAGCGCCACCGCCAACATCCAAAAAGTTGGCCGGTTTTGCCCCTTTGAGTTGAATAATATCCATGGTGGCCATCGCCAAACCAGCACCATTGACCATGCAGCCGATGGAACCATCAAGAGCGATATAGTTCAAACCAAATTTGGAAGCTTCAATCTCTTTGCTGTCCTCTTCATCGAGATCGCGCAACTCCGCAATATCCTTATGCCGATAGAGGGCATTATCATCAAAATTCATTTTGGCATCGAGAGCCATGATATCGCCATCAACGGTCACCACCAGCGGATTGATCTCCACCAGAGAGGCGTCCGAACCAATAAAGGCGTTATAGAGAGCGGTCATAAACTGTACCGCCTTGCTGACCTGCTTATCCACCAAACCCAAACCATAGGCCAGATTGCGCGCCTGGAAGGCACCCAAACCCACCGCTGGATCAATCACCTCTTTGATAATTTTATCCGGGGTTTCGGCAGCAACCTTTTCGATCTCCATTCCCCCCTCTGTCGAGGCCATCATGGTGATGCGGCTGCTGCCACGATCCACCACCAAACCCAGATAGAGTTCACGGGCAATATTGCATCCCTCCTCAACATACAGCCGTTTTACCACCTTGCCGGCAGGTCCGGTTTGGTGAGTAACCAGGGTCATACCCAAAATATTCTGGGCATGGCTTGTCACATCATCCAGATTACGCGCCAACTTCACACCACCCCCCTTGCCACGACCTCCGGCATGGATCTGGGCTTTCACCACATATGTTCCACTGTCCAACTTTTTGGCTGCCTCTTCCGCTTCTTCCACGGAAAATACAACCTGGCCACGGGGAACTTTGACCCCATAACCGGCGAGAATTTTTTTGGCTTGGTATTCGTGAATATTCATGAGTGGTTCCCGTTCGCTCCAACGTTATTCATCGACTGCTACCGTAACACTTCCCTGTCAACCCGCCTCAAAAAAAAAGCCTCCTCTGCTTTCCGGGTGATTATGGGATCATAAGCGGATTACCGCTCGGAGTCCATGCTTGCTATACCATCCATTCAGGCTGGCAGACCACTTTTCCCATAACTGGGCAACAAACGCGGCGAAATACGCTGGTGGCCCACAGCGCTCTCCTGCAACGCCTCCATGAAGCTTTCCAGATGGCTGACTCCTGGATTGCTGCCAGCTCCTGTGGAGTGGGCAAAGCGGGCAGCGCTGCGTCCGGCGCGTAAGCCAAAGACCAATATTTCCAAAAGGGCATTGCCCATCAAACGGTTATCTCCATGCACGCCACCGGTGACTTCACCAGCAGCAAACAGCCCAGGCATATCGGTGCCACCATCGTTTTGGATGGCGATGCCGCCGTTTTGATAGTGCAAGGTGGGATAGGTCAATACTGGAGAGAGGCGCAGATCGATCCCTTTGCTCATAAATTCTTGAAAGCGACCGGGAAATTCACGCTCAATGGTGCCCCGTCCGTGCAGCAGATCGATCAAGGGAATATCCAGCCAGACCCCAACCCGACCGCTGGGGGTGCTGACACCATTGCCCATTTCGCTGCATTCGCGAATAATCGCCGCCGAGGTTACATCACGCGGCTCCAGGCCAAAAACAAACTCTTCACCATGATAGTTGAGCAACTGCGCACCCCAGCCGCGAAATTTTTCGGTCAAAAGCAAACCAATTTTGCGTTCGGGATAGACAATGCCAGTGGGATGATATTGACAGTAACGCAAATCGCGCAGCGGCACGCCAGAGCGGTAGGCCAGGACCAAACCATCGGCCAATGCACCAAAATGGTTGGAGGTAGGAAATTTTTTAAAGTGCAGCCGTCCAAAACCACCCGTTGCCAAGACTACCGAACGGGCATGAACCACCTGAATGGTTGGCAAACGGTCTCCGGCAGCAAGATGTTCAAGCACCGCCCCAACAGCACGCCCGTTATCATCGGTGAGCAGCTCAACTGCCGGATGAAAGGGCAGCACCGTGATATTGGCAAAGGTTTCGGCATGGTCGCGCAGCACCCGCATCAGCTCCAGACCGGTGACATCCCCGGAGGCGTGCAGACGCCGCCGCGAAGTGCCTCCGCCATGACGCACTTTCATGCGTCCGGTCGGATATTTATCAAAGAGCATCCCCAGCTCTTCCAACCAGCGCAAAACCCGTGGTCCATCGCTGACCAGCGCTTCTACCAGTTCGGGATCATTGATAAAATGGCCGCCACCCATGGTATCCAGATAGTGTTGTACCGGCGAATCGGCCTCCTGATCCGCTACCTGCATGCCGCCTTCGGCCATGATGGTATTGGAATCACCATGGCGCAATTTGGTGACAATCAACACTTGCGCGCCCGCTTCGGCGGCGGCAATGGCGGCTGTGGTACCCGCACCACCACCTCCAATTATCAAGACATCGCACTGCAGATCGGCCTTGCCCTGTTTAGCGGTCGGGCTGCCTACGGCATGGTTGGGATCGTTGCCCGCCAGATGACGGCGCGAAAGCGCAAAGTGGCGCATCACGGCCGGACGGGGCCAGGACTCCAATAGATCGGCCAATTCACAGGGCACCAGATCCCCTTTGTTGGGACCAATCGCCAAGGGGCGGCAACTGTCGGCACGATAATCGGGATGAAACTCCTCCAACCAGGCGCGCCGGTCGGAGAGCGATAAGGGAGGATAACTTTCGCCACGCCTTAATGCAGCCAGGCGACTGTCACGGGTTTTGCTCACCAGACGTGCCGACTCACGCAATGGCTCTGGAAAGTGCTTCAAACCTTCCACAAAGATCCCTCCTCTGTCTCGATCATTGCCCCCTCCTCTCTGCACTAAATCAAGGAACGATCTTCCGGTAACCAGGTGCCTGGAGGGGCATCATCTGGCTCCCGTTCGCGACGTTGATAGAGTGCCTGAAATTCTACCGCCGAGAGTCGACGCACCTTGCGGAACAGAGAACGATAATAGCCGCTCTCCAGCTTTTCCAGAGCTTTACCCAGGTGATCTGCGACCGCCTCGCGATAGCGACCATGAAAACGACGTGCTGCCAAGGCGGCATTGGGTTGGGAGATGCTGGAGGGACAACGCAACACACAGGCTTGACATTGCACACAGGTGAAGGAGTGCTGGGCTGCTGCCCGCAAATCACCCCGTTTGATCATCCCGACATAGCCCATCACATCGATACCCACCGGGCACAAGCGACTGCACTCGCCACACATGACACAGTTGTTGACCTCAGGATAGAGACTCAACACCTGATATTCCGGGCTGTTGCCTTCGGGTAACTGCAGTTTATGTATGGCTTTCTTTTGGGGAATATAGGGCAGAGCCAGGATCTCCATGCCATCATGCACCTCATCCTGACACATCAAACCGGCGCGCAACTGGTGGGAATCCTGCAAACGATAGAGCACGGTGCAGGCGCCACAGACGCCGCCTCGGCAACCGACTCCTCGCACAAAGCGCAAGCCCACCTCTTCCAAGGCCACCAATATGGTACGACCGGCAGTGACCTGATATGCCGTGCCATCAAATCCGATGTTAACCACCGTCGCTAGGCCAGACATCCTGCTTCCCCCTCTATACTACAAAACAGTCTCGGTGCGGGCTGTTGCTGACAAGTGCCTGCGGCATGCACTTGTCAGCAATATTGCCCTTCAGGAGTGTTTTACCGAACCGCAGAGCAGTCACACTGACTCTGTGACAACTTTGGGCTGCTTACGGACCGGACCACTGTTTACACAGGGTAATGACAGAGCTCTGCTTGCGCTTTTGAGACGCTGCGCAGATCTTGCTGCCGGATTGTTCTCTCTGCTCGTTGGCCGCAGTAACTACTGCCACCCACGGCCAACGGCAGAGTGTCACACCATCAAACCTGAGCGATAATCGCATTCAAGGTTTGACTGGAACGCATGGCTGCAGCCACTTTTTGCGGATCGGTATGATAATAGCCACCCAAATCCACCGCTTTGCCACCCAGACTCTGCAACTCGGCGACAATCTTGGCCTCGTTTTGGGTCAACTGTTCGGCAATCGGGGTGAAATGTTGTTGCAGTTGGGCATCATCCGTTTGCGCCGCCAAGGCTTGCGCCCAATACAGGGTCAAGTAGAAATGGCTGCCCCGGTTGTCCAGTTCACCCACATCGCGACCAGGCGATTGATTGTTGTCCAAGAGTTTACCGGTTGCCTGATCCAGGGTTTTGGCCAACACGGCGGCCCGTTTGTTGTTGCGCACCACACTCAAATGTTCCAGAGAGGCGGCCAGAGCGCAAAACTCACCCAACGAATCCCAACGCAAATGGCCCTCTTCCACAAATTGCTGCACATGCTTGGGCGCAGAACCACCGGCACCGGTCTCAAACAGTCCACCACCATTCATCAACGGCACAATGGATAACATCTTGGCGCTGGTTCCCACTTCCAGAATCGGGAAGAGATCGGTCAAATAGTCGCGCAGCACGTTACCGGTCACCGAAATGGTATCCTCGGTTCTTTTCATCCGCTCCAGGGAGAATTGGGTGGCATCGACCGGTGACATGATATGCAGTTGCAGACCGCTGGTATCATGATCCTTGAGATAGCGCTCCACCTTTTTGATCAGTTCGGCATCATGTGGACGATCCTTATCCAACCAGAAAACCGCCGGGTTGCCGGTAGCGCGGGCACGGTTGACAGCCAATTTTACCCAATCCTGAATGGCGGCATCTTTGGCCTGACACATGCGCCAAATATCCCCCTGCTCCACCTCATGGCTCATCAGGGTCTGGCCATTGGCGGCCACCACCCGAATGGTACCATTACCAGGAGATTTGAAGGTCTGGTTGTGTGAGCCATACTCTTCGGCTTTTTGTGCCATCAAACCGACATTGGGAATGCTGCCCATGGTGGAAGGGTTGAAGGCACCATGTTTTTTGCAGAAATCGATGGTGGCTTTGTAGACCCCGGAATAGCTGCTGTCGGGAATCACCGCTTTGGTATCCCGCGATTTGCCATCTGGTCCCCAACCTTTACCACCACCACGAATCATCGCCGGCATGGAGGCATCGATGATGATATCGCTGGGTACATGCAGATTGGTGATACCACGGTCGGAATCCACCATATACAAATCGGGACGATTGGCCAGGCAGGCTTGAATGTCAGCATTGATTTCGGCCTGTTTGTCGGCGGGCAGACTCTGGATCTTTTTCAGCACATCGCCCCAGCCATTGCTGGCATCAGCCCCAATCTCCGCAAAAGTGGCTGCATGTTTGTCGAACACCTCTTGAAAATAGACCTGCACCGCATGGCCAAAGATGATCGGATCGGAAACCTTCATCATGGTGGCCTTCATGTGCAAGGAAAAGAGCACCCCCTGCTCTTTGGCCTCCTGCACCTGTTCGGCGAGAAATTTGCGCAATGCCTGCACATTCATAAAGGTGCCATCGATTACTTCGGCCTCTTTGAGCGGCACTTTATCTTTCAAAACAGTCACGCTGCCATCACGGGCGACAAATTCGATCCGGGCGACCCCAGCGCTTGCCGCATCGACAGTCAAAGATTTTTCGTTGCTGCGAAAATCACCGGCCTGCATGGTGGAGACATGGGTTTTGGAATCGGCGCTCCAGGCACCCATTTTATGGGGATTTTTTTGCGCATAATCCTTGACCGCTTTTGGTGCGCGACGATCCGAGTTGCCTTCACGCAGCACCGGATTGACCGCACTTCCTTTCACCTTGTCATAACGGGCACGAATATCCTGCTCCGTGGCATCTTTGGGATTGTCGGGATAGTTGGGAACGGCATAGCCCTGTCCCTGCAACTCCTCAATCGCCGCTTTCAATTGCGGCATGGAGGCGCTGACGTTGGGTAATTTGATAACGTTGGCTTCCGGGGTCACCACCAGCTCACCCAATTCAGCCAGATCATCCGGCTGCCGCTGTGCTTCGCTCAAATATTCGGGAAAACTGGCGAGAATACGTCCCGCAAGGGAGATATCCTTGGTGCCAACCGAGATGCCAGCCACTTTGGTAAAGGCTTGGATGATGGGCAGCAAAGAGCCGCTGGCCAGTTGGGGAGCTTCGTCGACGACAGTGTAAATAATGTCTGCTTGGTTTTGCGTAGTTCCGGACATAATTTTATTCACTCCGTTGCAGAATGTTCAAAAGAGTCGCTTGCCGATTTCTGGTCGGGCATCATGCTGCAGGGATTAGCTTACGTCAAGGATTCTCAAACAAACGGGCAGGAGCAATCGTTACTTGGTGTGACAAAAGAGGGGATCACAACAGGGGCAAAACAATCATATCATCGTGTCAGCAAAGGAAAAATCGGTCAATAAGCCGTGGGTCATGGCCAGGCGATAGGCTTTGATCTCCGGGCCACAAGATTGCGAGCGTATGTTTCCTCCTTGGTAATGTTCCAACTGTTGATTATAGACCGGGTGCTCATGATCCTTATGGTAAGCATCGACCAGATTGGTCAAGGCATGGAGCAACTCTTGCTGATTTTTGGGCCGATAGGAGGTGATAAACTCCGTCAAGAAGCGAAATTTTGCCAAATCAAAACTCTCTCTGGCCACCATCGCCTGCCAAAGCAGCAAAAAGATCTGCGCCCAATGATCTTTTTGCCACACTTTTCGCCGTGCCAGACTGGTCAGGACTCGGCGTTCCGTCTCTTCCGGCCATGCCTGCAGCAGCGGCAGCAGCAGTGGGTTGACCCCATCCTGAAGGTGCAGCAAGCGCAAAAAGCGCTCGATAACCACCGGCATTACTGGTACGGGTCGTTCCCGGTGACCATAGCGAATCGCGCAATAGATCCCTTCTGCTGCCAAAATCAGTTGCAAACGCTCCTCGGTATCGGCATCTATGCCGGAGAGCGGTAAAGCCACTTCACAACGCTCCCGCTCCTGCTCGGTTGGCGTAAACAGAGGCGACAACAGCCACTCAATCTCATAAAGTTCACGCTGTTGCAAAATCTCCCTGGTCAATCCATCCAGAGGATCACGCACATCCAACATGCTGCACACAGAACTGCCGACCCGAACCGGCATCTCTCGAGGACGGGTCAATTCATTGCGCACACAGCTCAAAAGGGCAGCAAACGCGGAGGAGTCCATCGTTACAGAATCACACCCTCCCGCCATTCCACATCACAGCAGAGCACATGTTGCTGCCCCTGGATAATCACCGTCATCGACAGGGTCACACAGACATTACGGCTGGCGTTGGAACGATAGGGGGGTGAGAGTTGAACCACCCCCGGATTGCGAATGGCATCATGAAAGCTGAAGCGCCGGGTCCAGGTGGCTCCTGTGGAATCACGCAGGGGGCGAAAACGGGGATCCAGATGCAGAGGCTCACCCTTGCGGAAAATATCGGGCTCAACCTGTACGCCCCGTTCGTTGAGAAGATAGACCCGTTCCATACGGGGAATGTTTAACAAACTGCTGGCCGCCTGTTCCAAAGGCACCCCATCGGAGAGTGCCCAGGCACACTCCAGGACATCACCACTAAAGCAACCCATTTCAAAATCGACCTGCCGATAATCCTGGGCAACCGCCTGTTCACTCTTTTCCAGCAGCACGGCAAAGGATTTATCGACAATGCTGGCCGGACCTTCGGCAATATGCAGGGCCAACTCTTTATCGTGTTCGCCCCAGAAGGGGCCGCTGACAAAATCGGCCTCCATGCGCATGGCCATAAAAGCCTCCTCCTCGGTGGCAATCTGCTCCATATGCACCAGGGCACCAGCAGCATGGACCAGGGAGACCAGTTTAGCCAACATCCGTTTGGCGCGCCGACTGTTGGCAGCATTTTCCAACCACAGGCGATTTAATTTGACCATGTCAGGACGCAGACGCCACAAACTGTCCAGGTTGGCCGACTCGGACAAAAAGTCATCAAAGATCACCAGACAGCCCAACTCCCGCAAGCTGTCGATCACTTTTACCAGCTTGGCCTGCCGCTCTTGGCTGTGCTCGCGCACCGCAACCACCACCTGATTGGCGGATAATCCGGTATACTGCAACGCCTCTGCCAAAAAGCTGGGATCGGGCTCTTTGTGGCCCAGCATGATGCGCGGATGCAGATTGGTAAAGATCCAGCGATCATCGGTGTCGGCCTCTTTGAAGGTCTTCAGGTGCAACAACATGCGCAACCGATCAATCAGTTCGCGATCCTCGGAGTTGCATACCTCGGAAAAGAGCTGGGCATGCGGTACCCGTGTGCCATCGGCATAGGTGCCGACACAGAAAGCCTCAAAACCGACACCACGCTGCAGGGTGGTACTGAAAACCCGCTGAAATTGCGATGAGATGGATAATGTGCAGAGCTGGGAGCTGAAGCTGCCATTATTGCTGATGATAAGTCTTTCCAATGACTGGGGGGAGTAGTCCCCTTGCAGATCTTGAGGTGAAAAATGGCCACCCGTCATACCCTGTTCTGTGGACATACTGACTCCCTTCGCGTTTTGGATCGATTACGAGCAGGTCGCATGATGGCAGCGTGTGCGCTGGTACAAGGAGCAGATGCCAATCTGCTTACCCCTTGCTGAGGTTGCATTTGGTTCACTCTGTGTTCCGCAGCAACCAGTGCCTGTATGGCCAATCCCATCGGAAGCGACACCCTCTTACTGGTCTTTATAATTACCGGATATTAGAAACCAGGTGCAAAAATTTTGCACCAAAAATCGACAGCAGACTGCAAAATTTTACATCCACCCAAACAGCCATCGCGAGCCGTTGCGCTGCGCTCGGAGTGCGAAACAACTCTGTTGTTGATCCGCTATCGATGCGGACCAACAACAGAGTTGCATCCCTAAATCTAACGGGATGATGCTCCCTTCGCCAACTCCTGAGATTGATCCACATTAGTAATCCCAGCCAACTCCTGCAACAGACGCCAGTTGTCCAGACGATCCTGCATGGAACGCATCAACACGGCGCTGGCCTTGCCCTCTTTATCAAACTGCTTGGCAAAGCGACCCTCGCCGCGAGCAAAATAGATAAAGTCGAGCAGCTCCTCTGAGCCGTCGCGATTGCGGCGGCGATGCCAATCCCGTTCCACGGAGGGATTGCCCTGCAGAGAGAGGCGCGAAGCCAAGGTTGGTCCCTTGTCTGGATTATAGATAAAGACCGGAAAGGCACGGGACTCCACCGCAGCCACCGCACGGGCACAGGATTGATCATCGGCCACCTGATGTTCCGGCTGACAGGTGGTATAGATGTTGATCAAGGCGGGACCGTTGAAGGCCAAAGCCTGCTCGACCGCTTTATAGAAGTGGTTGATCATCGGTCCGACAGTTTGCGCCACAAAGGTATGCGGGTGCATCATGGCGATATTGCCAATCTCTTTACGCCGCTCCTGCTTGCCAGCCACCGAGCTGCCATGAATTGACATTTTGGCATCCTGGCCGACAAAGGTGGCGGTAGAGGTTTGGCCGCCGGTATTGGAGTAGACCTGGGTATCCAGCACAACGGCCTTGATATTCATGCCTGAGGCCAACATGCGCGACAAGGCTTGAAAGCCAATATCCAACATCGAGCCATCACCACCCAAGACCAGCAGTTGATGATCCTCTTTGCCGATCTGATCCCAGCGCGCCCGGATCCCCATGGCTACAGTGGCTGCATTCTCAAACAGCGAATTGACCCATGGTGCCCGATAGGGGTTGTAGGGATAGGTGGAGCCATAAACGGTATTGCAACCGGTATTGGCGACAATGCCATATTTATGGCCAACCTGGGAATAGACAATGGCCAGTAACTGCCGCAACGCCGAGGTCTCGCCGCATCCCATGCAGGAACCGGCACCACCCACATATTGGTTGGTATCGGCGTTGAGCATCAAATCCACTTTTAATTTGGGATTGATATACTCGGCAGGGGTCTCTGGACTCTTTTTATAAAACTCCCACAAGGAGAAGAAATCCGGAAGGTTATCGCGTGTCTTTTTGATCATGTGCAACGCTTTGTGATCCCCGCAGGCCACTACGCATTCGCCGCAGCCTTTGCATTTGGTGGGATCGACAAAAATGCCAAACCAGGCTCCTGGCGGCGAGTCGGCACGTGCTTCATGTTTTTTCTGATAGGTTTTCCAGAACTTGGTGGTCTGCACCAACTGGCCTCTGACCAACTCCTGCTCTTCGCCAGTAAACGCCGTTATGGTCTGTTCCAGACCATCCGGGGTGATCACCCGTCCCCAGATGGCTGAATCGGGACAGTTTTGCACACACTCCATGCAGGCGACACAGTTTTCCGACGTATATTCCGGCAGATCCGGAGCAATATAGGAAAAATCGCGATAAGAGCCGCTGCCCGCCGGAATGATGGAACAGGCAACAAAGGGATCGGCAGGCTGATTGGAGCTGGCACCGGAGTTGTATGCCTCCATGACTTCGCGGGCCCGCTTGATATCATACCATTCAGGAGTTTTTTCGGAATAAATAATTGCACGTTGGCTCATGGCACTTCTCCGCCTGGCTGACCGTCAAATAAAGAATGCATTCACATCCTTGCCCTTGGCATCCCAATCCGCCTTGCCTTGCGCCAGCAGTTCGGGTGAGGTGCTTGCCATGATGCTTGGTGTGACTTCCATTACCCGCTGATACCCGCGTCGAACCGCTTCCAGATTGTTTTCGACCACGATATCACCCCGTTTACCAAAATATTTGATCAATGGTTTACGGACCAGTTCAAACAATTTTTCCTCCGACAATCCGGCCTGCTCCCGGAAGGGAGTCACGCGCAGAAAGACTCCCAACAGGACCACTCCCTGAAACCGTTGAATCAAGGAGAAGTCATGCAGACAGCTTTCACGGGCGATGGCTACCGTATCAACCCCATAGAAACGGATACCACTCTCTTTCATAAAATATTGGGCATAGGGGGGCAAGGAGTCCCACAGCGCTTGTGGTGAAGGCTCATCGGTATGCTGGAAGACAATGCCTCCCGATTGCAGGCCGACCAAGGGATTGCCCATATACCAGGTTGTGGGATCCATCAACGGCACAAAATCGACGTGTTGCAGCTCGCAGTGGGTCAGAATCTTGCCCGTCGGAGTCACAGTCAAATAGGTATTGGTGGGCAGACCCTTCTTTTCGGAACCATATTTGGGGGCTGCCTGCACCCGGAAACCAAAAATATCCCCCAGCATGGTGGCGATGATTTTGTTGGTGGTCACCGAGCCATAGCCACCTACCGAATGGGCACGTACCGAAAAAGAGCCCTGTGGACGCACATCCGGTTCGCTCTCCACAGCCAGTGCCGTGGCATGGTCGATACCCAAGGAGAAGTAGACCTTGCCCTCTTGTGGCCCTTTCAACATATTTTTCACCACTGCCACAATGTGGCCAGGGGTGGTATCACGCGAGCCCAAACCAGCGGTACCAGAAAAGACAAAGGGAATGCTGGAGATTTTGTCAAATCCCGGGGCACCCATGAGCGCTTTTGCCAGGGAGGCTTCCACATCGGTGGTGAGCGGATTGTCAACCATGGTCGGAATATCGCAGCGCTCGATCACCGCTACCGCTTTGCAGTTTTTGATCAAGCTGACCAAACGGGCTGCCGGGAAGGGACGATAACAGGTGACATTGACCACCCCCAGCTTGACTCCCAAACGCTCCTGAACGGTCTCGATGGCTGAAGCAGCGGTCTCTGACAAGGTACCCATGGCGATGATGGCATACTCTGCCTCCTCCATGCCGATCCCTTCCACCAACTGATAGCGCCGGCCACTCAAGCGATAATATTCATCCATGGCCCCCTGGATGATGCCGGGCAGTCGATCATAGAAGTGGCGTTGGGCAATTTTACCCAACATATAGGCCTCTTGATTCTGCACCACACCAATCTGCAACGGCGCTTCCGGATTGAAAATGGTGCGTATTTTATCTTCCGGCTTGCCGATAAATTGGCGAATCAGCTCATCTTCAGGAAAACTGAGATTTTCAATGGTATGGGTTCCCAGAAAGCCATCCTGCACATTCATCATCGGGGTGAAGGACTCTTCCGAGGCGCGGCGGGCAATCAGGCAGAGATCGGCAACCGCCTGCACGCTGTGGGCAAAAAGAATCCCCCAACCACAATCGGAAACACCCATCACATCATCATGACCCGCATGCACATTCAAGGCTTGCGAGGTCAAAGCCCTGGCCCCCACATTCAACACCTGAGGCAGACGTTTTCCGGAGATGGTATACAACACCTCCTTCATCAGGATCAGCCCTTGCCCGGAGGTAAAGTTGGTCACTCGCCCTCCTGCCAGCGCAAAACCCTCACAGGCGGAAGCAGAGGAGTGTTCCGATTCCAGCTCCAACCAGGCCAGCGGTCTGTCCCAGACATTGCGAAAACCATTGGCAACCGCAACCTGGTAAAGTTGACCCATAATGGTTGAGGAGGTAATGGGATACGCCGCTGCACCATCGGTTACGCGGGTCTCCACATAAGAGACTGCGTCGGAACCATCGCCGGTTCCCGGAATACCAGGAAACGGGAATGCAGGCTGCTCAGTAGCATTCAAGGTAGCCATGTCAACATACCCTCCAAGAAGGTGGGGTTAAATCGATCGCAACATCAAATTTCTATTGCGCGAAAAATAGCCTATTTTGCTGCGCCGCACAATGCTCCTTATTTTGCGATGCACAAATTCCTTTATTAAAATGGTCGCCGACCTGCCAAAGCCTGATACAGAGTGGATTCGTCGAGATATTCCAACTCTCCACCCATCGGCATGCCATAGGCCAAACGGGTAATGCGTTCGACCCAGGGGAGAGCCATCTGCGCCACAAAATGGGCAGTTGCCTCGCCTTCTACCGTCGGATTGGTCGCAATAATCAACTCTTTGACCGTTCCGGAACGCAACCGTTCCTCCAGGGAGTCCAGATGCAGATGTTCTGGTCCAATCCCGGCCAATGGATTGAGCCTACCCCCTAAAACATGATAGCAGCCGCGAAAAAATGCTGCCTTTTCCACTGCCAGTAGATCCATTGCCTCTTCCAGCACACAGAGCTGGCTGGCATCACGACGCGGATCCTGACAGATCCAACAGAGCTCTCCTTGTGCCAGATTATGGCAGATAGAACAGGAACGGATCTGTTCGGAGAGTTGCAGCAGGGCCATGCGCAACTGTTCTATCGCTTCCGGTCCCTGACGCAACAGATAGTGCACCATGCGCTGGGCACTCTTGCGCCCTACTCCTGGAAATCGCGACAACAACACAATGGCCTGCTCGACCGCTGGCAAACCACCACCGGCGACCTCGCCTCCCCAGGCTCGCTCTTTGCCCAACGCTGCGCCACCCTTCATCAAAAGGGCAGATTCAAACCAGGTATGTTCAACCCACCGGTCACTTTCGAGAGATTTTGCTGGGTCAGATCCAACAGCTTTTTCTGGGCATCATTGAATGCTGCCGTAATCAGATCCTCCAACAGCTCCACATCTTGAGGATCGACGATGGAACGGTCGATTTTGATCCGTTTCATCATCTGTTTGCCATCGAGGGTTACCTCGACCATCCCCCCTCCCGACTGTCCACTGACCTGCATGGCCGCCAACTCCTCCTGCATTTTGGCCATGCGGCTTTGCATCTCTTGCGCCTGCTTCATGATGTTACCAAGATTTTTCATTACCCTGCTCTCCAGGAAGTTCGTTATGAGGAAGCGATACTGCCTAACGGTCGCACATGCTGCAAAACCGCATGAAATTGCGCCATCACCTTTTGCACTGTGGGATGGTTTTGCATTTGCGTGCTCAAGGCTTGCAGATGATCCTGTTGTTGCCGCTGCTCCTTTTCCTGCAGAGTCTCACAACGGGCCGCCGGATCGGCATGCGCCTCTACGCGCACCAGCACACCATCCATCCCCTGTTTGCGCAAAAATTCGACCAACAGGCGCCGTATCTGCTCCGCATTTCCCAAAACATCGCTGGCCAATTGCAAAACAATCTGTTGCGGGCGACCCTCTGCATCGGCGAGATAGTGTGGGCAACTGACCAACCGTTCCAATTTAACCGCCAACTCCACCTCTACCAGACGAATATAATCGACCAGTTGACGCCAACTGTGCAACAGCTCTCCCCTCTCTGCAAGCAGAGCGCTCTGCTCAGGGGGTGTTGTTTCTGGCGCTGTTGTCTCTACACTTGCCGCAGCAGGCGGCAGAGTGGTGTGGACAGAGGGCACCGGGAGGTTTAGAGCAGGCGCTTCTCTTTTTGGTTCCCCAGTGCTTGCAGAAAAAAAGTGGGTGGGTGCAGGGGTGCTGGCTGGCATAGTCCGGGCAACACTGCTCTCCCTGGTGGTGGGCGCCGGAGGTGAGGCAGTCGGCAATGCAGAAACGCTGATTTGGGCAGAGCCCGGAGGCGGTGGCTCATGCCCTTCCAGGAGTCCCAACAACTTTTCCAAGGAGGGTACCGGCTTGAGCGTCGCCACCCGCAACAGCAGCATCTCCAAGGCTTGCAGGGCATCCTCGGCCAGCCGCAAATCGGCTGCACCACGCAACATAACCTGATAGACCATCTGCAGATGTTCCATGCTGACCCGGCTGGTGATGGCATACAAACGCTGTTGGGCTCCCTCCGCCAGAGCGTTCTGTTCGCCAGAGTGCAGAGCAAGCTTCATCCGGCTGGCCTGATGCAACGCTTCCAGCAGCTCACGCAACAGACTCTCCGGCTCCACGCCATTGGCATAAAAATCCTGAGCCAGTTGCAGAGTCCCTGCAGCCTGACCATTCAATAACGCCTCCAGCAGGTGCAAAATGGCTTCCGGTTCCGTCAACCCCAACAGATCGCGCACCGCAGCATAGCGTACCTCCCCTGCCCCATGGGCAATCACCTGGTCGAGCAGGGAGAGCGCATCGCGTACCGAACCCTCTGCCGAACGTACCACCGCCTCCACTCCCTGCCGTTCAAAGGCTACCCCTTCCTGCTCCAACACATGCAGCAGGTGGGCTGTGAGCTGATCGCGGGAGACCCGTTTCAAATCATAGCGCTGGCAACGGCTGAGAATGGTTGCGGGTATTTTGCGTGCTTCGGTGGTGGCAAAGAGAAATTTGACATGCGCCGGCGGCTCTTCCAAAGTCTTCAACAGGGCGTTGAAGGATTGATTGGAGAGCATGTGCACTTCGTCGAGGATAAAGATACGAAAACGGGAGAGTGCAGGCGAATAACCCACCATATCCAAGACCTCGCGCATCTGTTCCACCTTGGTACGCGAGGCGGCGTCAATTTCCAAGACATCGGGATGGTTGCCGGCAATGATCTGTTTGCAAGAGCTGCACTGGCCACAGGGTTGGGCAGAGATCGCCTGTTCGCAATTGAGACACATGGCCAGCAGACGAGCCAAAGTGGTTTTGCCGACCCCACGAATACCGGAAAAGAGAAAAGCATGGGGGATGCGGCCAGAAGCGAGGGCGTGTGACAAAGCCTGAGTGACATGGCCTTGACCGACCAGGGCTGCGAAGGAGCGAGGACGCCAACGGCGTGCCAGGACGACGTAGGATGACATGAAGGTTAAGGGCGGCTCCGGCCAGGCTGAGCACGGCACACGAAAATATCCGCTACCGCTGCTACCTTCCGGTCCTGACGGGGTTTACGGCTTTTCATTGCGTGCGTCCTGGCCCTCAACGCCGCCCACTGTATAGCAAGCGTCACGATCATGTGTGGCGGACTCAATCTCTTATCTGTTGCACATCGCGCTTTATTGGCAAAGAGGTGCAAAGGTGGCGGAGAGAGAGGGATTCGAACCCTCGGTACCCTTTTGGAGTACACACGCTTTCCAGGCGTGCACCTTAAACCGCTCGGTCATCTCTCCCCGTTTGGTGCGACAGGCAGTTCAATACCTGTTCAAACCCGGAATTAAATCAGAGATGACGTCTTTTATCAAAGAAAATTCGCAACAGCTCACCTCCTTCGCCAAGAAAAAGCATCTCTTCCGGGGCAGTGCAGTTGCTAAGTTCTTGTTCCAGCGTTGATTGTGTGCGCAGGGCAGCGCTCTGGATCCGGCTCACTCGGGCATGAAAGGCGGCGCTGCGACACATCAGGCAGGGTTGCAGGGTGACACTCATGGTGGTGTCGTTGAGGCGATAGTTACCCAGACGACGGGCGGCCTGGCGTAAAACCAGGATTTCGGCATGGGCGGTGGGATCCTGGCTGCTGATTGGTTGGTTACCGGCGGCGGCCAAAAAGCGTCCATGCTCATCGCGCAACACCGCTCCTACCGGCACCTCTTCTTCTGTGCCGGCCTGGGCTGCAGCCAGCAGTGCCAAAAGCAGGGCGGCCTGAT
>NZ_RXIU01000400.1 GCF_004217665.1 Candidatus Magnetaquicoccus inordinatus
CCTTCAATGAAGTTGCCCGGCCAGGGGGTTGAAGGTTTCCCCCTTTTCCATTGGCCGATGTAGGCCGGGCATTCTGTCCACCGTGTGTCGGTGGAATTTTGCTATCTGTACACCTCGCGGCGGTGGCCTATTTCCAGGACAACAACCGTGACCACCTCGTCGCGCAGATGACACAGGATGCGGCAGTCGCCAACTCTGTACCGCCATAGTCCTGCAAGCTCCCCTTTTAGGGAATGTCCCAGGGATCGGGGGTCATCGGTGCCATGGATGCGTTCACGCAGAAAGCGCATGATGCGCATTTTGTCCACGGATCCCAAGCGGACAATCTGTCTCTCTGCCGTTTCCCGAATTTCAACTACCCATGCCAAGGCGTCGCTCCATTTCGTCCAGGGTGATGGCTGGTTCGTTTCGAGCCACGGCTGAAGCTGCCGTCAGGTAATCCTGTCGGTTCTCAATAAACTGTTGCACGGCCTCTTTCAGGCAATCGGAAACCGGTTTGCGCAACTCTGCCGCAATGTTGCGCAATTGTGCCTCGGTTTCTGCATCCATCGCGAATACGGTCATTTCTCAACCTCCCCGGATACGAGTTCTCTTCTGTTGAATCGGCACTACCTCTGCCGCTGGCTTGCGGTCCAACGATGCAGCAATCTGGCCGGATATGGCATCCGCTGCCGCCTTTAGCGGGTCTGCGCTTAAATGGGCATATCTTGCGGTAATCGTCGGTGACTTGTGCCCCAACAAAGCCCCGACAATCGGCAAACCCATACCGCTGATAACTCCTACGCTGGCAAACCCGTGTCTTGTGTCGTGAATCCGCACCTCAGACAATCCGGCCCGGTCGCGAATCTTGCGCCATACTTTGGGAAGGCCGACCAGGGAACGCCCCTCATTCAATCCAGGGAAGCAAAAAGGATTGCCCTCGATTCTTGGCAAGCCCGCCAATAACGCGATAGCCGCTGCTCCAATATGCAGAGTTCTGGAACCCGTTTTGGTATCGGGCAACCGCAAACAACCCAATTCAAAATCCACAAAAGACCATTGCAGGGTCAATACCTCACCCCGCCTCATGCCAGTCAGCAGCAGTAAACGCAAGGCAGCGATAGCAACAGGGTTCACCCCTTCGCTTTCGGCCTCCTGCATCGCTTCTCCAAGCCTCGCCAACTCTTCCCCAGACAAAAAGCGTTCCATGGTCTGACGACGAAATTTCTTTACCCCCTGGCAGGGGTTGTTACTCAGTATGTGCCGACGACAGGCAAAGGAAAAAATCCCGCTCAACAACTCCAGGGTACGGTTGGCGGTGCCTTCCCCACCCGTGACAATAGCACGACCACGAACCCCGGTTTTAATATCTGCCGCTGTTTTACCGCTGGCAACCGCATCACGAAACCGCTCAATATCCGCCAGGGTGATTTGATCAATGCGTTTCCTCCCAAGCAACGGGATGACATGGCGCAAGATTCGCCCTCTATCTGTGGCAACGGTAGACGGCTTTTGCGTCGTGGTGCCTTCCTGAATATACAGGTCGCATAGTTCCGCCATGGTTGGCATTGCCTTGCTTGCCGCCTTCTCTTCTGCCGGATCCTCTCCATTCGCTACCTTTGCCAGCAGGTCAATTGCCTCCTTTCGTGCCTGTTCCGGGGTCAACA
>NZ_RXIU01000401.1 GCF_004217665.1 Candidatus Magnetaquicoccus inordinatus
TGGCGCTGTTGGCCGGGGCAGAACGGGTAGAAGGGGCCCTTTTTGGCAACGGCGAGCGTACCGGTAATGTGGATATAGTGACCTTGGCGATGAATTTGTACAGTCAGGGGTTGCCGATTGGTTTGGATTTTGCGCACATGGAGGAGTTGGTAGCCTGTTATGAGAGCTGCACCGGGATGATGGTTCCGCCGCGTCAGCCCTATGCGGGAGAGTTGGTATTTACAGCCTTTTCGGGATCGCATCAGGATGCTATTCGCAAAGGTTTGGCGGCCTGGCAGAGTGACCAACCTTGGGAGGTACCCTATCTGCCGATTGATCCACGTGATGTAGGCTCAGATTGGAGCGCGCTGATACGGGTCAACAGCCAATCGGGCAAGGCGGGTGCGTTGCATTTATTGGAGTTGGCGCGGGGGGTGCAACTGCCGAAGGCGCTGCATCGTGAGTTTGCGCAGTTGGTACAAGCGGAGAGTGATCGGCGAGGCGTGGAATTGACGCAGAGCGATGTGGAGCAGATTTTTCTGCAGGAGTTGTGTCAACCGGCAGGCAAGCTCCAATTTTACGGTTATCAGTTGTTGCAGGAGCGGGAGCAGTTGTGCACAGTGGAGTTACAGATCGGTGTGGGGAGTTGGCGTGGCTCCTTGACTGGCCGGGGCAATGGCCCGCTTGATGCGGCGGCGCAGGCGTTGCCTGGCGCCTGGAAGTTGGATTTTTACCAGGAGCAGGCGTTGCAGAGTGGCAGTCAGGCGCAGGCCATCGCCTTTATTTCGTTGCTGGGCGAAAAGGAGTGTCGTGCAATATCTGGGGTAGGGATCGATTGTGATATAGTTGCGGCTTCCTTGAGGGCCTTGCTGGCGGCGCTCAATCGTCATTTATCAGGTTATGGCGAGGAGGAGTTGCAGAGGCTTGTCGCGGCATGGAGTATGGGCAGCAGGTGAGGGTGAGCTGTTGTGGGCGGGTTGCGGAGAAAGTGTCGTGGCCAACCCGCCTCAACTTGCCAAAGGGGGGATGCTGCAGTAGTGTTAACCAGTGAGAAAACAGTGGAACCATCGGCAGAGGGAGCAGAGCTATGCAAGATGTAAAACAGCAGCGCCGTTATCAACGCGAACAGGTTTTGGAAGAGGGAAAGTTAACGATCCAGAACCGGACGATGACCGTTGATGTGTTGGATGTATCGCTGCAGGCGGAGCTGAACAAGGTACAGGGATTTGGCATTATTGCGCCCCATGCACTGATGGCGAAGAGTCGTTGTACGCTGCATTTGCCGAGCAGCCGCTATGCCGGGGAGTATAACTGTATTGCGATTTATAGTCAGGATACCGGCTTTGGCATGCGCATAGGTTTACAGGTTGAAGCAACTGCGGAGTAGACTGGCACAACAGTAGTGCAGGGAGCTATTTCGAGAGCAATCGATTCGATCCGCTTCATATCTCGATTACACACAAGTTGCGATGACGCCCATGCAAAGGCTGCGCTGGCCCCCTCCTCCAGGAAGCTCCCTCCCCAGGAGGGGGCCAGCTTCTTGATGGTCAATGGATGAATCGTTTCTCTAAACGGAACTTTCGGACAGAAAACAAATAATTCACATTTATAAACAATAGGTTGGCGCGTTTTAGTCCTGATTTTGTACC
>NZ_RXIU01000402.1 GCF_004217665.1 Candidatus Magnetaquicoccus inordinatus
GCTGCCAGCGCTTTCGGCGTACATCTCGATCCAGAAAAATTTCAAGCCTTTGCCAATATCGGCCAAATGGTTGCCGGGGGGTTGCTGGCGGTCAGCAAAGATCCCGGCAGCCGACAACCCGCACTATCGACGGATAAAACCCATGTCTGAATTCAATTTTACGCAAGAAGTATTGCTCTCTATGGAGCGTATAGAAGCCAAGCTGGAAGAAGTCAGCAAAAACCAGCAAGAGATGCGCGAAGACTCCAAAAGGCTGGAAACGCGCCTGCGCAAAGTGGAGCAGAAAACCAACCTGATTGGCGCAATCGGAGGCACAGGCGCGGCAGCAGTCGTCGCCCTGTCCATGGACTACATCAAAAAAACTCTTGGTTTGTGATGGCCAAAACCGCACACCTGCCAGAAGCCAGGACACGCTATGTTCTGCAAGGAATGAGCCCAGAAGAGATTGCGGCAGAGCTGCCGGTCTCGGCAGCCACTGTGCGCCGCTGGCTGACTCAGGCCAAGGCGAATGGTGACGACTGGGACAAGGCGCGCAGCACTACCCTGTTGAGTACGGGTGGGGTGGATGCCGTCAATCACGCCATGCTGCAACTGCTCTCCTCCACCATCCTGCGCGCTCAGGCTTTGCTGACAACAGCCATGGAGAGCGACAACCCCGCCGACACCATCAAACTGATCGAGGTGATTCGTGGCCTCTCCGATGCCCATATCAAAACCATCAACGCCACCCAGCGCGGCTCGCCAGAGATCAACCGGGCGGCGATGATTCAGGATTTTGCCCTGGCGCTAGACGCCTTTATTTTGCGCGAATTCCCGGATGACATCAGGGTTTTTCGGCGCATCATCCCCGATTTTGGCCGGGAACTGATGCGTGTCTACGGCACCGCCACGGTCATCCTAAACAACAAAATGTGGGAGTCGGCCCGATTCCGGGCCATTATCCGCTGGCCTGACCATCTGGATCTCTGGGAAACCTGGGAGCGGATCTTCAAGCAGGAAGGAGAGGAAGCGGCACTCTTCTTTTACAGGGCCAATCGCGCCCGCATGGATGCCGGAGCAGAGGTTTCCTGGCCAGAGGTGCGACCACTGCAGGCGCTGATGATCATCCGTGCCCGCAATGGCCGCAACGCCTTTGACTCGGAAATGCAAAACGAGCCGCTCTCTGAGAATGCAATTTTTACAGATCTGTCGTTCTGGAACGAACCGAAAAAACGGTGGATCTATTTTGGCGCCGTGGATCCGTCCTTGGGCAAATCGGGCGGACGTGGCGACCCGTCAGCCATCCTGGTCGCCGGTTTGGATCGCGAAACCGGCATCCTGGATGTGGTCGAGGCAGATATTCGCATTCGCAAGCCGGATCGCATCATCCGCGATGTGATCGACCTCCAGAAAAAGTACCAGTGCCGACTGTGGGCGGTGGAAGCTATACAGTTTCAAGAGTTTTTCAAGGATGAGCTGGTCAAGCAGTCTGCCGCCCAGGGCGTGCCTGTGCCCGCAGAAAGCGTCAACCCGAGCAGCGACAAGGAGCTGCGCATCACCTCCCTGCAACCCCATATTGCCAACGGCTTGATCCGTTTCCACCAGTCCCAATCGACACTGATTGAGC
>NZ_RXIU01000403.1 GCF_004217665.1 Candidatus Magnetaquicoccus inordinatus
TGCTGGCATGCCTCAAAGCGGCAGGCCATGGTAGAGGCGGTCTGGGAAGAGATGGGTGCCTTCGTCCATCAGACGATCATCTGGAACAAAAACACCTCCATTCTCTCCCGGACCCACTACCTCTGGAAACACGAGCCCTGTTTTTTTGGCTGGATGCGTGGCAACCGCCCGCCAAGGCTGGAGGGATCGGACAACTGCACCACCGTTTGGGACATGAAAGGGTTGTCAGGCGATGAACGTCCGGAACACCCGACGCCGAAGCCTCTGGAGGCGTTCGGCATCCCCATGCGCCAGCATGTGGAAAAGGGTGGGCTGTGTTACGAGCCCTTCTCTGGTGGTGGCAGTCAGATCATGGCCGGGGAGGCCAATCACCGTCGGGTCTATGCCATGGAGATCAGCCCGGTCTATGTCGATGTGGCGGTGCAGCGGTTCATCCAGGCCACCGGCAAGATCGTTTACTTGGACGGTTCGGGTGGCAAGACCTTTGAGGATGTGGCTGCGGAGCGGGGTATCGATTTGGAGTAGCAAGTGCAGGCCGCCGGTGGTTGTGTTCCGGCGGCCATGGCTGTCGATGAGGATCAGGCCGATGCAGTTGGCGGTTGGTTGTGTAGTTGGTAGCGTCCCGGGGCAACCTGGTTGCCGATCCACATGGAGAAGGAGGATCCGTCTTCTTCCTGAATCCTGACCTTCTCTCCAAATTGATGCGTTGTTTCCATCTGATCGACCTCCCAAGCATGGCTGCCTTCCTGGCGATTGATGCGATGCCTGTCGATGTGGGGCAGGTGATCCAGATTGTCGATGTTCATTCCGGTTCCTTTGTGGTTGTGATTCGTTCTTCATTTGGCTTTCTGCTGCCGCCGAAATTTGCATCCGGCGGCATCGTGTGGTTACAGGACCACTTTGTACGTCGTAAAGGAACCTTTTGCCCCCTGCAAGTTGGTTCCATGAATCCGGGTGCGGAAGGTCTCCAGGTTCAGTCCCTGCTTCTTTTTGGCGAGCGACAGAAAACCCCTGATCGTGTTCGGCCCCCAGTCGGTGGCCTGTTCAATCTGCTGCAGGGTGGCTCCTTCCGGGCGTTGGAGCAGGGCCATCACGATGGCCTTTTTGGAATTCTCTCTGGGCGTCCTGGTTTTTGATGCGGTGTTGGCTTGTCCAGCCTTGAAAGCTTCGAGCAACGCCTTTTCCAGATTCTCGCGTGTTACCCGGAACCCATGATCCTGGATGTACTGTTTTGCGATGGCATCAATGACTTCGGGGAGGGTTTCGTCGGCTGCCTCCATGGACTGCTCTGCGGCGGCAACATCCGCTTCAAAATCGGCATCTGCAGGCACTTCGTTGTCTTCCGTCCGGGGCAAGTCCGCCGGGTCCATCGGGACAATGATCCCGATGGGCGGATTGTCGTAGTCGTCCGGACCATCCGGCTCTTCGCAGGCGGCGGCCATCTCTTCGTGGTAGGCAGCATCCTCGGCAGGCATGTTGTCGATCCATGCCTGCACAACGGTGTCGTCGCTGAAGTCCAGCCCAGGACCGTGGGCAGGTGCGTCGTCTTCAATTTCCTGGGGTGCCTCCATGCCGATGGCCGCGTAACCCGTCTTGGTGAT
>NZ_RXIU01000404.1 GCF_004217665.1 Candidatus Magnetaquicoccus inordinatus
GAGAAGATGTTGCAAAACCGCAACAAACAGGGCCGCATTGGCAGAGGCAGGCGGTTCATTGAGGGTAGCCAAACACATTGGTAACCACTTGGTTAAAGCGGTTGATGGCGGCAATATACTCCTCTTGATCCAGATAGTAGCGGGCAACCACCATCTCCTGCTCTGCCAGACGATCACGGCATAACACAACCATCTGCTCGGCCTCCCAGGCATAATCACTTTTGGAAAAGCGGGAGACCAACTCCTGGAAGGCATTCAGCGCCTCACGGGTATTATTTTGGTCCTGCATGGCGCCGCCGATCTGCTGATAAAAGGATAAGCCGCGCATATAGTAGGCGTAGGGAGCATATGGATGCCGGGGATGCAGGCGCACAAAACGTTCGGCCATACTGATGGCATCGGCATACTCCTCCTTTTTATAGTGGGCGTAGATCAAATTGACCTGGGCCCGAATGGCAAAGGGTGAGAAAGGATGTTTGCGATCCAACTCCTGGAAACGCTCTGCCGCCACTTTGAACCGTTTATTATCCAACGCCTCCACACCTTCGGCATGGAGCGCCTCAGCCGGTTTGCCGACTTCGTTTGTATCGGGGGTGGTGCTGCAACCGCTGGTACCACCGGCCAAAAGCAGCAGGGCGGTGATCATGCGTGCCGCAGTCAGCAGGGTGCGGGAGGAAGAGAAAGATGGGCAGAAGAAACGCATGGGATCTCTCATCAATAGTAGACAAAGCGGTAAGTTAGTGAAAGCCGGGAAAGTCTACCGCTCATGGCCCCACAAAGCGAGGATTTTTTCTGCTGCCTGCACACCGGAGAGGACAGCGCCCTCCAAGGTAGCCGGCAGCGCGGTTGCCGTCCAATCTCCTGCGAGCCATAGGTTATGCCACTGACTGGTGGTGGGCAGACGAAAAGCGTTGCATCCCGGCCAAGCGGCAAAGGTGGCGCGCCGCATTTTGATGACCCGACTGGCATGGGGAGGCACCACGCTTAGTGGCGCCAACAGACGACACACATCCTGATGAACCGCCTGGACCAGTTGCGCGGCAGACCAATGACTCTCCCGATAGGCACCGCTCAAAACGGCACTCAGACGACCCGGTTGGGCAGGATGCTGACAGAGCCGATTGCGATCCAGCAACCATTGACTGGTGCGCGTCGGCAACCCTACCAAAGGAGCAGGCAGGCTGAGGGGCTGTTCATAGTGGAGATGGACAGAGACAATCGGTGCACACTGCAGAGAGGAGAGCTGCTGTTGCGGATGACCCAGCGGGAGCAGAGTCTGCAAAACGTCATGCGGCAACGCGGCAATGACCGCTTTGGGATGCCACCAGGAACCCTGCTCGCCATGCACCGCCTGCAGCACTGAACCAGAAAATTGCAGCCGACGCACCCGACAGCGACAGACTACCGTGCCGCCCGCCTGTTGAATGGCCTGCACGGCGGGCACGGCCAAGAGTTGCGACAAAGGCACGCGGGGCAGCATGGGCAGAAGCGCTTCTGCCCCACCAAAGAGAAGATGTTGCAAAACCGCAACAAACAGGGCCGCATTGGCAGAGGCAGGCGGTTCATTGAGGGTAGCCAAACACA
>NZ_RXIU01000405.1 GCF_004217665.1 Candidatus Magnetaquicoccus inordinatus
ATCGTCTGATGGACGAAGGCACCCATCTCTTCCCAGACCGCCTCTACCATGGCCTGCCGCTTTGAGGCATGCCAGCAATACCAGGCAGCATGATCGTTGATGGCATGGTCAATGGCCTGTCGCATGTATCCCTGGTACAATTCTGGCCCTTGGTCTGCGTCGTCCCAGGTTTTGCCGTAAGTGTCGGTCCAGTCCTTTCCGCCGCCGCGTCTCTTGCCGGTAGCAGGGTTGACTCTGGATGGCGGGTGATTGCCACCGGTGTAGTCCACCAGATAGGGAGGATCAGTCGCAAACAGGATGGCCCGCTCGCCGTTCATCAGGCGAATGACATCCTCGGCCTTGGTGCTGTCGCCGCAGAGGAGCCGGTGTTCACCCAGAATCCAGAGATCACCGGTACGGGTGACGGGGTTTTTGGGCGGTTCGGGAATGCTTTCCTCCCCTCCTTCATCTCCTCCAGCACCATCGGCTTCGGATCCATCGAGCAGGCCATCAGCAATGTGTGCCAAATCCTCATCCGTGAATCCGATCACCTCAACGTCATAACCATCTTCAATAAGACGATCCCGTTCCACGGCAATCATAGCCCAATCCCATCCGGCCAGTTCTGACAGTTTATTGTCTGCCAGAATCAACGCTCGTCTCTGGGCGTCACTCAGGTGATCGAGAATGATGACCGGCACTTGCTCCAACCCCAACTTGCGGGCCGCCATCAACCGGCAATGCCCAGCGATGATGCCGTCTTTGCTATCCACTTGGATTGGATTGGTGAATCCAAACTCCTTGATGGAAGCCGCCATCATGGCCACCTGTTCGTCAGTGTGGGTACGAGCATTGTTGCTGTACGGAATCAACCGGTCCACCTGCCATATTTCAATGGTCTGGGCCATGATGATGTCTGAAATGGGATTTTTCATTCGGCCAACTCCTCCAAAGCAATGCGCAGTTCCTGGCTCAACATGGCCTCGATCGTCTTGCTGTCGGTCTCCGAGGCCAACACGGAGGCCATGCGACTGGGAATATTGAGCAGGCGGTCACGAACCCGGCGGGCCAGGGCAAAAGCCTCCTTGGCAACATCCTCGGCGTTCAGCAACTTGCCTGTCCTCTCTTCATAGTCCAAACGGGTGAGTTTGGCGTTGTACGTCTCCCGCACGGCTCGACTCATCTGGTAGTTTGGCATCCCAGCCATGCTGGGCCCTGCGTCCTGTTCCGTCGATCTCTGGGAAGGCTGGCGAATTGGCTGGGGATGGACCGGAGTTGGAGTTGGCACAGGATTGACCGGCTCTGGCTTTCTCTGCTGCGCCGGACTGGTGTTGCGTTCCCAGGCGACATTGGCCTTGGCAGGGTCAATCGTGCCATCGGCCTCGACAGGGATCCGCCCAGATTTGATCGCCTTATGTACTGCCGTGTCGGAGACACCTTTTTGTTTTGCGTATGCACGAATGGAAAGTCCCATCATCTTTCTCCAAAAAATGAGGTGCAAATCTGAAAGGAATGCTTTACCCTATGATCCGTGCCCAGGTTTGCACCCTGGTTTGCACCCTGGTTTGCACCCTGGTTTGCACCCTGGTTTGCACCC
>NZ_RXIU01000406.1 GCF_004217665.1 Candidatus Magnetaquicoccus inordinatus
CTGGCACGCATCAGCCGCCACAGTGGGCGCACCCAAGTCCGACGGCTGCCGGTGGAAAAAATTTCGCAGGCCTCGGCGCGACAACGACAAGGACGCTGTGGTCGTCTGGCGGATGGTGTCTGCATTCGCCTTTATGCGCAAGAGGATTTTTTGCGGCGCGAGCCCTTTACCGATCCAGAAATTTTGCGCGTTTCCCTGGCCTCAGTGATTTTGCAGATGAAACATCTGCGCCTGGGAGAGGTGGAGAGCTTTCCCTTTGTGGATCCGCCGAGTCGAGGCGCCATCGCCGATGGCATGCGCCTGTTGGCGGAGTTGGGAGCCATCGATGAACGAGGCCAACTGACGGCATTGGGCAGTGAACTGGCGCAACTGCCGCTTGAACCACGTTTGGGACGGATATTACTGGCTGGAGAGCGCAACAACTGTTTGGCAGAGATGTTGATCATTGTGGCTGCCATGAGTCTGCCAGATCCCCGTGAATGGCCAATCGAACAGCGCGGCAAAGCCGAACAACTGCATAAACGCCATCAGGAGAGTAGTTCCGATTTTGTTGGTTTGTTGAATCTCTGGCAATTTATCGATAATGGCCGTACCGAAGCTGGTTCCAACAATCAATTTCGCAAATTTCTCAAAGAAAATTTTCTCTCCGCACTGCGCGTGCGCGAATGGCAGGCCATTCATGAGCAGTTGAGCCGGCTCTTGGAAGAACGAGAGATGCGCAGCAACCAGGTGCCAGCCAGCTTTCGTGAGATCCATCAGGCAATCCTCTCCGGCACCCTGGGCTTTATTGGCTTTAAGAGTGAGAGCCATGACTATATTGGGGTGCAGCAACAGCGTTTCAGCATCTCCCCTGGTTCGGCACTGTTCAAAAAATCACCAACCTGGATTGCCTCTGGCGAATTGCTGGAGACCAGTCGTCTGTTTGCCAGCTTATGCGCCAAAGTGGAACCTGAGTGGATTGAAGCGGTAGCGGGTCCGTTGTGTCGCAAACATCATCAGGATCCGCATTGGGAAAAAAAATCGGGATCTGTTTTGGTTTTTGAACGGGTAACGCTGTTTGGTTTGACCTTGGTTGCGCAACGCCGGGTTCAGTTTGGGCCGTTGGATGGCGTAAAAGCCAGAGAGATCTTTATTCAGAGCGCACTGGTCGAGGGGCAGATGCAGAGTTCGGCACCCTTTTTTGCCCATAATCAGGGATTAATCGCGGAAATTCATGAGCTGGAACATCGGTCGCGCCGTCGCGATTTGCTGGTCGAAGAGCAGGTGCTTTATGATTTTTATGAGCAGCAGATTCCCCCTTCGGTACACAACACTCATCTTTTTCATCAATGGTATTGGCAGGCAAAAAAACGCAAGCCTCGCCTGCTCTATTTTGACCGGCAGATGTTGTTGCGCCAGGAGGGAGATCTTATCAGTGGAGAGAGCTTTCCAGGACATTTGCGCATCCATGGTCTGGAACTTTCCTTGGAGTATCATTTTAATCCCGGAGCGGGTGAAGATGGAATCAGTGTCTTGATCCCCTTGCCTTTTCTCAACCAACTGACTCCCGCCCCCTTTGAGTGGCTGGTTCCTG
>NZ_RXIU01000407.1 GCF_004217665.1 Candidatus Magnetaquicoccus inordinatus
TGGACATCCTTTTGGGCCGCATCGCATGGGGGTGTTTTGGCAGGAGGCTTGCCGTTTGGGACTGGATAGCCAAGTGGCGCTGCGTCAGCCGGTCATCGCCAGCCGGGAGGAGTTGGAGCGTTTTCATACCCCCTCTTATGTTGCCATGGTGCAAGCCTGTTCGCGGAGTGGCAATGGTTTGCTGGATCATGGTGATACCCCTGCTTTTCCAGGCGTCTATGAAGCGGCGGCTCATGTGGTCGGCTCCGCTCTGCAGGCCATGGAGGAGATCATGTCTGGCCGCTGTCGCCGGGCCTTTATTCCCATCGCCGGATTGCACCATGCCCGTCCCAATATAGCCGGTGGCTTTTGTGTGTTTAACGATGCCGGAGTGGTGGTGCATACCTTGCGCAGCAAATATGGGATTCGCAAAGTGGCCTACGTCGATATCGATGCCCATCATGGCGATGGTGTTTTTTATGCTTTTGAGAACGATCCCGACCTTATTTTTGCCGATCTGCATCAAGATGGACGCACTCTCTATCCAGGTACCGGTTCTGCAGAGGAACGCGGCAAAGGGGATGCAGAAGGCAGCAAGTTGAATATCTCTTTGCCTCCAGGGGCTGGCGATAGCCATTTTGCTCAGGTCTGGCCCCAGGTGGTGGCCTTTCTGCAGCAAAATCAACCGGAATTTATTATTTTACAAGCCGGAACCGACTCCATCGCCGGTGATCCGCTGACCCAATTGCGCCTCTCTCCCACTACCCACTATCTGGTGACCTCTCGTTTGGTGCAACTGGCTGAGTCGTTTGGGCATGGTCGGGTGTTGGCTTTGGGAGGCGGTGGCTATAATGCCAACAACATCGCCAAGGGTTGGTGCGAAGTGCTGCGCGCCCTGGTCGAAACACCGGTTAAACAAACGGTCACTGCGTGATGCGTCGGAGATAACTCTCTGCTCTCAGGAGGAATGATGAATAGCCTTCGGCACAACATCAGCAAACAAGGCTGGAAAATAGTGGGTTTGTGGGTGCTGTTGTGGGGTGCGAGCGCTCCACTGCAGGCAATGCAGGAGCCCGCAGCGCCAACTGCGGAGAGTCAATTGTTGGACTCCCCGGCACGCCTGCCAGCCGAGTTGCCAACTCCTCCCAATTCCACCACTTTGGTCAGCGAACCAGCCTCTTCAGGCAATATGTTGAGCGAAGAGGTGGTCGATACCGTTCCTGTGGCCGATCAGCCCCCTCAAGGTGCGGGCAATGAGATGGCGGAGAGAGAGGAGGGTGACAAAGCGAACAGCTCTCTTGTCTCCGGTAATGAGGGAAATGGCGTTGTCGTCTTGACAGAGCAGCCCATCGCCAGTGACTCTGTGCCTGTATTGAAAGAAACAACCGCCAACGATTCACTATCTTCTGACAAGGAAGAGAGTAGCAGTTCTGCGTTAACCACCCCTTCTGCAGAAGAAAAATCGTCAAAGGAGATGCCCTCGGCGTTGTTGCTGGAGATGCCTCACAGTCAACCGGCGCCCAGTTCGGCAGCCAGCGGTAGCGAAAAAAGAGAGGAAGCTGTCTCGGCAATAGCGGTT
>NZ_RXIU01000408.1 GCF_004217665.1 Candidatus Magnetaquicoccus inordinatus
ATCGGTGACAATAATGCCATCATTGGTGTTGTCAAACACGCTGGAAGCCAAATACAGTTTGCGTTCGGCCTCCAGATCTTTAAGCAAATAGCCGACCCGGTTCCGTAAAATCGCCCAATGGACCGGTTTGGTGATAAAATCCACCGCACCCACCGAATAGGCACGATCGACCGATTCATCATCATTGAGACCGGTAATCATCAACACAGGTATATGGCTGGTATCTGGTCGTTTTTTCAGTTCTGAACAGGCATCAAAACCGTTCAGTACCGGCATGTTGGCATCCATGAGCACCACGTCGGGCAACTTCCGATCGATGGCAGCCAAAGCCTCGGCACCATTGGTCAATTTCAAGACTTCGTAACCGCACTTTTCCAAAAAGCGCGCAAGCATTAGGCGGGTTACACCGTCATCATCCACCACATAAATTACCGGACTATTTTTCATGTGAGGGTGATCAGTTCCGTCTTAGTCGAGTGGGTATCATAGATCATGATCGTTGCTGTATTGCCAAAACCGTGGGCAGTTCCCGGATTTAACACGCGCGTCTTTCCCTCCTGGCGATCGACGATCTTATGAGTATGACCATAGACCACCAAGTCATAGGTTTGACTACAAATCAGCGCCTCCAGCAGAGCAGGGACAGTGCCATGATATACTGCTGCTCGTCCGTTAGGAAGTTCCATCTCCAACAATTCAGTGGCTAAGGTTCCCCCCATTTTTTCCACTGTCTTCAACAAGCCGATCTGTTCGCCATCATTGTTGCCACAGACAGCATACAGCGTCAATCCCTCAAGAATACGCAAAGCAGGAGGACTGACAATATCACCGGCATGCAGCACACGATCAACCCCTTTTTCCCGAAAAATGCGGGCTGCCTGTGCGATATGCACAATATGGTCATGAGAGTCGGATATTAATCCCAATTTCATGCCGTGGTCACTCCTTGATAGTGCTGCATGGCTGTGCAAAACAACGAGCAGGCGAGCGAATCAAGCATCAACCTCCTCTTTTTTTGCAGTATACACTCTTTTTGCAGTATACAAATATCTCTCCCCCCCGCAAGAGGGTATCCGCTACTGCTCTATCAGAATATTCGCATTTGCCAATTTCTGCACTGTTGCCCCCAGCAAAACGGTGCCTGTCGGGCCTCCCTCATCCCCCCATGCTGCCCCCCTCGCAGCTTTCCAATGCGCTTGCCCTGCCTGTTCTATCAGGGCAAGCGCATTTGCCAATTTCCTCACTGTTGCCACAAGCGAAACTGTGCATGTCGGGCGTCCGCCCTCCCAAAAGAGTGCCCCTGCGGGGCACAAATCTGTGCGGCGTGCGCGAATGCTGCGCATTCGCTTTTGTGAAACGCCGCACATTACCAGCAGGGCTTTGCCCCATAAGCGTTAACCTATTTACTGTAAGCTAGATTCTGTGCTATGCTTCGGTCACTATGACTAAGCCAATCGCACTGACGGATGAAAACTGGGACTTCGTTCTCTCTATGTTTCCCACTGGTTGGGAATCGCTCGCCTGGGCAACGAAGGCGGTTCAGCATTTCAGGGGGGG
>NZ_RXIU01000409.1 GCF_004217665.1 Candidatus Magnetaquicoccus inordinatus
ACTCCGGCCACCGATCAACGCTACATCGATGCCATGCTGCATGCTGCCAGCCGAGGCATTAATGTTTTTGATACCGCCATCAATTATCGACACATGAAAGCGGAACGTTGTGTCGGTACGGCTGTACGTCGTCTGTCTGCCCAGGGAATCTCCCGCAGCTCTTTGTGTGTGACCAGTAAAGGGGGCTATATCACGCATGATGCTGATGATAATCGGCAAGCGGAACGTTATCTGCGTGAGCAATATTTGGCAAACGGCTTGATCGATGAAGATGAACTACAACGCCGACACAGTATCCAACCACGCTTTATTGCCCAACAGCTCGAGCAGAGCTTAGGCAATCTGGGCTTGGCGACTTTGGATGTCTACTATCTGCATAATCCTGAGGATGAACTGCCGCATTTGGGCCAGGAGCTGTTTTACTCCCGTCTGCGCGAGTGCTTTATAGAACTGGAAAAGGCGGTTCAGGCAGGTAAAATTGTTTGCTATGGATTGGCAACCTGGCATGGTTTACGAGTCGAGGAAGAGGCCGCCAATCATCTTTCTCTGCAACGGGCCGTCACGGCAGCAAATGAAGCGGCAGCGGCTGTGCATGCCAAACAACACCATCTGCGGGCTGTTCAATTGCCTTTCAATGTCCGTGAGCACCAAAGTCTGACACGCCCAACACAAATGGTAAACGGCAATCGTCTATCTGCTTTGCAAGCCATCGCTGAGTTGGGAATGTATGCGTTTACCAGTGCCACTGTTTTGCAAGGAGCAACCGTTCCCGGACAATTCCGTACCCTGGCAGTGGGTTTGCCGGAACGCACTCTCGCCTTGCGTGCTGCCTACAGCATTACAGAGATCGGAACAGCTTTAGTGGGAATGCGGCGGATTACCAGCGTTGAAGAGGCGCTTGCTGTCGCCTCCCTGCCCACTATTCCCGCTGAGCAATTATTGCCTCACTTGCTCTGATTCTCTCTGTGCGCAAGCAAAGAGTGGGGCTGATCAACAGGACAATCGCATTTAATAACCAGACAATTATTATGGAGATCCAGGAGGAGATTCTCTCCTCCTGGTGGGTGCAGGGCAAAGCCCTGCTGAAAATGTGCGGCGTTTTACAAAAGCGCATGCGCAGCATTCGCGCACGCCGCACCGATTTGTGCCACGAAGGGATACTCTTTGGGAGGGCGGACGCCCGACATGCACCGTTTCGCTTGTGGCAACAGTAAGGAAATTGGCAAAGGCGATTGCCCTGGGCTGATCAAACAGCAGATGCCTTGTCAGCCCCATTCACGGTTGGTTCAGCAACAGTTGCGGCCATTGAATCGATTTTTCCTGTAGCGTCGTGCGTACAGTCTCTCCACCAGCGCGCTGCTCCAATTGCCCGCTTTGCGGGGAAACAACATTGCTGTTGTGACATTCGGCTTTTGAGGAGTATCCCAAACGCACCCCTTTGGCGCGCATACTGCGATCATCAGCAAATGGTCCGCGCCAACTCACAAGAACTATCGGTAAAGAGCGACATTCATTGATTCGTGCATGCCCATAATATTCCAATACATTGACCGATC
>NZ_RXIU01000041.1 GCF_004217665.1 Candidatus Magnetaquicoccus inordinatus
GCAATCAAGGATGTTGCTTCTGGTAGGGCTGTTAGGCTGTTTGCCGGTTACCACGGCTGCGGCTGGCGGAGCTGGTGGACCGCCGGGCTTTGACACCTTGTGTGCCTATGAAAATTCTCGCTGTCAATTCAGCGGCACCCGCCACGTTGCTTATGGTGTCAACGGCCAATTTTCCTATCTTCAGAGGGTAACCAACGGCATTGATTGCAATAACAGCCGTTTTGGCGACCCGGCTCCCAATGTGGCCAAGCGCTGCTATATCAGCACGCCGCTGGAGGCGGGCAAGAGCCACACTCCCCCTGCTGGTGATGACTCTTCGATCACCGGCTTGTGGCAATCCAGTTCCGGCAGTTCGGTGCAACTGACCAGCCAGGGCAATCAAATATTTGTCACTCTGATTGACAAGCAAGGGCGGCGCCATGAAGGGAGTGGGCGCTGGTTACAAGCCGGTCGTTCATTTGATTATTCCATTGCCGGAATCGCTGGGGTAGCCACCTGTACTCTTGTCAACAAAAACCAGATTGATGTGCTCTCTCCCGAAGGTCGTCCCACCACCTGGAGCCGCACCAACAGCCGTGCTGCTGCGCCTCCGCCGCCGCCCCCCACCAGAGAACAGACACCAACCTATAATCAGCGGCAACAGCTTCGGGAAAGCAGTCGTGAGGTACCCAGCGATCCCGACGAGTTTTTGCGTGCCATCGAACGCAATCAGAGAAACAATTAGAGCTTGTGCGCGGCAGAGAGAGGCCAGCCTCATGCGGTTCAAAAATCTTTTGGCCGCCTACGCGGCGGGGGACAAAGTGTAACGCGACAAAGCGATTTTAGAAATTCTCTTGGCCGCCTACGCGGCGGTGAACGCTGTTGTCGATGCGACTGTAACAAAATAAATCTCTTGGCCGCCTACGCGGCGGTGAACTGATTGAAGAGCTTGGAAGATCTCCAGATAAATCTCTTGGCCGCCTACGCGGCGGTGAACTTACCATTACCCGCTACCTTACCATTACTTTTTCTCTTGGCCGCCTACGCGGCGGTGAACACAAGTAATCGTCGATGTTGGCGGCGGGTACGTCTCTTGGCCGCCTACGCGGCGGTGAACTCCACACACCGCCCGGTTGGTGGCAAAGTTTCTCTCTTGGCCGCCTACGCGGCGGTGAACTTTGCAGCAAGCATCCAGGCGTCAATGAATCTTCTCTTGGCCGCCTACGCGGCGGTGAACCGTAGCAGTGTCCCACGTTGCACTTAAAGCCATCTCTTGGCCGCCTACGCGGCGGTGAACATAACCTTTACCAGAAGTGAGAGAAATCTCACTCTCTTGGCCGCCTACGCGGCGGTGAACGAAAACAAAACCGCAGCACTGCGCTTGTTGCTTCTCTTGGCCGCCTACGCGGCGGTGAACGGATTGAAACTTCCTGTATTTGCTCAGGAAACTCTCTTGGCCGCCTACGCGGCGGTGAACTTGCCCGGACCATTTCCCCGTTTATTAGATGTTCTCTTGGCCGCCTACGCGGCGGTGAACCAAAGCGACTCGTTCATAAGGGGGATTAACATTCTCTTGGCCGCCTACGCGGCGGTGAACAGTACTCTGCGCACAGCGTGATTTCTCTTAGTTCTCTTGGCCGCCTACGCGGCGGTGAACGCCGTGAAAGCCGCAAAGCGGCTCGTTCATAATCTCTTGGCCGCCTACGCGGCGGTGAACCCAATCCATATAACCAGCCCTTTGAGCTCAAATCTCTTGGCCGCCTACGCGGCGGTGAACTTAATGTCAGACCCTCGGAGCGTGCAAGCTCTTCTCTTGGCCGCCTACGCGGCGGTGAACTCTTTCCCGGCTGTCACATCTGCGTTACGACATCTCTTGGCCGCCTACGCGGCGGTGAACGATCATTATGTTTGATATGGACGATCCTGGTATCTCTTGGCCGCCTACGCGGCGGTGAACAATAGGAGAGATAGCCACACCTAAGCCTATATTCTCTTGGCCGCCTACGCGGCGGTGAACCACTCCACCTCCGCACGATCCTCGATAGTAACTCTCTTGGCCGCCTACGCGGCGGTGAACATAATTGGCAACCTGAACAGTGTTCCCTTGGATCTCTTGGCCGCCTACGCGGCGGTGAACCTCACCAAGCGCTATCCAGATGCGCAGATTGTTCTCTTGGCCGCCTACGCGGCGGTGAACATTGTCAAAGCGTCCATCTCTCTCTTTGCGTATCTCTTGGCCGCCTACGCGGCGGTGAACATGTGGTGATAGGTTTGGAGCGTAACCAGCAATCTCTTGGCCGCCTACGCGGCGGTGAACGGTACTGAGCGTTTTACTGTTACCGCCCATGATCTCTTGGCCGCCTACGCGGCGGTGAACAGAAATTGGTGAATGCGCAGGCTGATGCGCGTTCTCTTGGCCGCCTACGCGGCGGTGAACTCTGGTAGTTGGTGCGTGAGCAAGCAGCGCACTCTCTTGGCCGCCTACGCGGCGGTGAACTTTTGGCGTGGGTGAAAAAACAAAACTGGACGTCTCTTGGCCGCCTACGCGGCGGTGAACCCTGGAGTGCTAAGAAATGTTGGGTTGTCACTTCTCTTGGCCGCCTACGCGGCGGTGAACACTCATAACAATGAGTGGCTTTTTTGTTATATTCTCTTGGCCGCCTACGCGGCGGTGAACTCGGAGCGTGCAAGCTCTGGATGTTGCAGAACTCTCTTGGCCGCCTACGCGGCGGTGAACTTGCCGACATCGAGAGCGATTGCTTTAGAAATTCTCTTGGCCGCCTACGCGGCGGTGAACTTTCAAAGTTGCATCCTCCGCAGTATGCAATGTCTCTTGGCCGCCTACGCGGCGGTGAACACTCACGTGCACACATGTACGCGCTCGCATGCTCTCTTGGCCGCCTACGCGGCGGTGAACAATTAAAAAGAGACGGGAAAATAATCGATATTTCTCTTGGCCGCCTACGCGGCGGTGAACGAAATTTCTTCCCATCCCTCGCCACGAGAAATTCTCTTGGCCGCCTACGCGGCGGTGAACTTTTTGGCTCTTCGTGCAAATACAAGCACAATTCTCTTGGCCGCCTACGCGGCGGTGAACATGCTTTCCGCACAATATGCCCAAATTTGCACTCTCTTGGCCGCCTACGCGGCGGTGAACTATATTTTCGTGGGTTTCACCGATTTGGTGACTCTCTTGGCCGCCTACGCGGCGGTGAACTTCGCATCGGCAGGGATGTCGCTATCTCTAAATCTCTTGGCCGCCTACGCGGCGGTGAACAAAAGCGCCCATGCTTGCCCGCATTTGCTTGCTCTCTTGGCCGCCTACGCGGCGGTGAACTCTGTCACAAATCTATGCTACAAGCACACTACTCTCTTGGCCGCCTACGCGGCGGTGAACGTAAATGGGTGTGGTAGTATATAGCTGTTGGTTCTCTTGGCCGCCTACGCGGCGGTGAACGGATTACCCATAACCCCTCTTGAGTTGTCGGCTCTCTTGGCCGCCTACGCGGCGGTGAACAACCTGTCTTGCGTCCGGTTGCAACGCAACCATCTCTTGGCCGCCTACGCGGCGGTGAACATCGATTATTTGAAATACTCGGCAATAGAATTTCTCTTGGCCGCCTACGCGGCGGTGAACCCATCATTTAGAACGAATGGGCAATTTTTATTTCTCTTGGCCGCCTACGCGGCGGTGAACGGTTCGATCCCCTCACGGCTCGACACAACCACATCTCTTGGCCGCCTACGCGGCGGTGAACCCAGGCTTTCCACCTGGCGGGATGGTTTAATATCTCTTGGCCGCCTACGCGGCGGTGAACTATTATCTGATGCTGATGAGTTATTTTTCGGCTCTCTTGGCCGCCTACGCGGCGGTGAACTTTCTTCGTATGTTCCCTGTTTAATCTCCTGTTCTCTTGGCCGCCTACGCGGCGGTGAACTGGCTGATTTTGGGTTTTCTTATAGTGAAATATCTCTTGGCCGCCTACGCGGCGGTGAACCGAATTCGAGACCTTTAACGACATCCCAGGCATCTCTTGGCCGCCTACGCGGCGGTGAACAAATCCAACATGCTGAACCGTGCGACGGCATTTCTCTTGGCCGCCTACGCGGCGGTGAACTTGATACTGCAGAGCCGCCTCTGTTGACTAACTCTCTTGGCCGCCTACGCGGCGGTGAACGATTGCTGCACGCCGAGCATTTTTTCCCTTCCTCTCTTGGCCGCCTACGCGGCGGTGAACTTCTGCAATAATCACAACCGATCTAGCGCACTTCTCTTGGCCGCCTACGCGGCGGTGAACCATCTGCAGTAGATGCCTCGCGGGCGGTAACATCTCTTGGCCGCCTACGCGGCGGTGAACACCTCCAGATTTTTCGGCAGCTTCTCTATTCTTCTCTTGGCCGCCTACGCGGCGGTGAACATGGACATGACGAATGCAGAAGAGTAAGCACTTCTCTTGGCCGCCTACGCGGCGGTGAACACGAATTGCGCTCTCGCTGCCGGGGCTATTGTTCTCTTGGCCGCCTACGCGGCGGTGAACTGCAAAAAAAATGGACCAGGCTCGACGTTTTCTCTCTTGGCCGCCTACGCGGCGGTGAACTCCAGCAGTATATTGTCTCAAGGGTAATGAATTCTCTTGGCCGCCTACGCGGCGGTGAACTGATTCGGACAGGGTAACCGTTTTATCTCTGCTCTCTTGGCCGCCTACGCGGCGGTGAACAAGGGTTTGTAGCCTATTAAGTCCTCCCGCTATCTCTTGGCCGCCTACGCGGCGGTGAACCGTTACCCTTTATAAATTGGCACGCTTTATGCTCTCTTGGCCGCCTACGCGGCGGTGAACACGTGCATAATTAATTGTTTACATGCGTAAGGTCTCTTGGCCGCCTACGCGGCGGTGAACGCAAGCGTTTATTGCTGGTTGCACCCGCTACATCTCTTGGCCGCCTACGCGGCGGTGAACCTGCGCCTGCAGGCTGGCCAATTGCGCCTGCATCTCTTGGCCGCCTACGCGGCGGTGAACTGGCGCTGCATAACACCTATAACGCCATACATTCTCTTGGCCGCCTACGCGGCGGTGAACACCGGCAATGCTTGCAAAATACGTTTGGTCATTCTCTTGGCCGCCTACGCGGCGGTGAACCACACAATGTGCGGGTAGTAAAGGATGACAAATCTCTTGGCCGCCTACGCGGCGGTGAACCAACCAAGCAAAGGAGTTGAAAGGCAATGTCATCTCTTGGCCGCCTACGCGGCGGTGAACTAAACGCTGGAGGTCATGAGTCAAACCTGGTCTCTCTTGGCCGCCTACGCGGCGGTGAACCCGGAGTTAAACCCTGGCAAAAGCCTTGGCAATCTCTTGGCCGCCTACGCGGCGGTGAACGCGCACTGCTTGCCGGAGCTGCAATCCTCAGATCTCTTGGCCGCCTACGCGGCGGTGAACAAGAGGCGTTGCCTCTGCCTGCTCGACTTCCTTCTCTTGGCCGCCTACGCGGCGGTGAACATCTCGAAGGCGAGGGTCTTGATTCAATTACTTCTCTTGGCCGCCTACGCGGCGGTGAACAGACACGCGCATGTATGCACGCGCTCGCATGCTCTCTTGGCCGCCTACGCGGCGGTGAACAGAAAAAGAGGCGCATCGTCGAGCGGTTGAAGTCTCTTGGCCGCCTACGCGGCGGTGAACGTCAGTTTTGCAATAATTGATGACAATGTCGATCTCTTGGCCGCCTACGCGGCGGTGAACGTAATTAACCTCGATTATTATCGCATCGTCAGTCTCTTGGCCGCCTACGCGGCGGTGAACATACGTTTGACGCTACTTTTTCAGCAGCTTGCTCTCTTGGCCGCCTACGCGGCGGTGAACGCTGTCGATCACGCTCAAGCTCTTTGGAGTTTTCTCTTGGCCGCCTACGCGGCGGTGAACGTTCCCCCGGCAATGGCAGCGCTGCTGCAGGTTCTCTTGGCCGCCTACGCGGCGGTGAACATCCAGAGATGCGGCCAGATTTGGCTGTCTATTCTCTTGGCCGCCTACGCGGCGGTGAACTCTTTGCGTCTCGGTGGGCTTGCCTCAGTTGCTCTCTTGGCCGCCTACGCGGCGGTGAACAAATCTTTGATCACGCTGTTGCCATTCGTTCATCTCTTGGCCGCCTACGCGGCGGTGAACGTGGAGTGGCGTGGAGTGGCGTGGCGTTCTCTTGGCCGCCTACGCGGCGGTGAACTTAGCTAGCATTATCCCAGATCGGGATTTATGTCTCTTGGCCGCCTACGCGGCGGTGAACGGTATTAATGCCAACGAGGAGGTGACGGAAATTCTCTTGGCCGCCTACGCGGCGGTGAACGAATATTTTCTTGAATCGGCAGGTCATATCATTCTCTTGGCCGCCTACGCGGCGGTGAACTGGCCGAGCCATCGCCAGCCTGGCCATCGCCATCTCTTGGCCGCCTACGCGGCGGTGAACTGGCTCGGCCATGGCTCGGAGTGCCTGGCGATTCTCTTGGCCGCCTACGCGGCGGTGAACAGCTTTGGGCACAAACCCCTCAAGATAGTGACTCTCTTGGCCGCCTACGCGGCGGTGAACTGATCCATCGCAGCATGACGTAACAAACAAAATCTCTTGGCCGCCTACGCGGCGGTGAACATCCACTACATTTTCCCACTCATGAAGATATGTCTCTTGGCCGCCTACGCGGCGGTGAACTCAAAGCGCCAAGCCGATACAAGGCTGCATATTCTCTTGGCCGCCTACGCGGCGGTGAACTTGTCTCTGGACGGGAAGAGTCAGCGACAATCTCTCTTGGCCGCCTACGCGGCGGTGAACATCCATGGTTGCGCATGTGGCTGATTGTCTCTTCTCTTGGCCGCCTACGCGGCGGTGAACTGATTGTCGATGTCAGAACCTGCTGCGTCTGATCTCTTGGCCGCCTACGCGGCGGTGAACGTACCATGTTGACTATAATTTCCGGATCGTATTCTCTTGGCCGCCTACGCGGCGGTGAACGATGAAAACAGTCGATGAGCATGGAGAATGCGTCTCTTGGCCGCCTACGCGGCGGTGAACTCATTCATTTCTCACTCCCTCATCCGTTAGCCTCTCTTGGCCGCCTACGCGGCGGTGAACCGTTGCGGCGTGATCTCTGATGCAGCTATTGCTCTCTTGGCCGCCTACGCGGCGGTGAACACTGGATATTTCCGCAAGAATCTTCTGCGGTTTCTCTTGGCCGCCTACGCGGCGGTGAACATGGCCGCAAGATGAAAACAGTCGATGAGCATTCTCTTGGCCGCCTACGCGGCGGTGAACCATCGTCGGGAGGTGATTCATCGCCGACAACATCTCTTGGCCGCCTACGCGGCGGTGAACAAATCCAACATGCTGAACCGTGCGACGGCATTTCTCTTGGCCGCCTACGCGGCGGTGAACAACAGCATTTGATATTGATAGCTCAATTGATATCTCTTGGCCGCCTACGCGGCGGTGAACCTGGTCATTGGCGTTCTCAGGATCACGATCAATCTCTTGGCCGCCTACGCGGCGGTGAACACCACAATTCTGATCCTGGCTTTCTGATTGTATCTCTTGGCCGCCTACGCGGCGGTGAACATTGATCTATCGCAGCATGACGTAACAGATAGTCTCTTGGCCGCCTACGCGGCGGTGAACTTTTACACTCCTCAACCTGTTAAATTGACCAATCTCTTGGCCGCCTACGCGGCGGTGAACAGCCCGTAAGGCCCGTGACAATTGTACAATCCTCTCTTGGCCGCCTACGCGGCGGTGAACATTGATCTATCGCAGCATGACGTAACAGATGGTCTCTTGGCCGCCTACGCGGCGGTGAACTCGGAGCGGATCGGAGTGGCTCGGAGCGGATCTCTCTTGGCCGCCTACGCGGCGGTGAACCTCACGCGCCGCATGCAGGCACGCATACATGCTCTCTTGGCCGCCTACGCGGCGGTGAACACCACAATTCTGATTCTGGTTTTCTGATTGTCTCTCTTGGCCGCCTACGCGGCGGTGAACGAAAGAGCTTTTTTCGTGCTTCGGTTACGTGATCTCTTGGCCGCCTACGCGGCGGTGAACAGTACTACCCTGGCAATATTACCCTTGGTTGTTCTCTTGGCCGCCTACGCGGCGGTGAACGGCAATGTTGCCGTTGCTGTCGGTGCACAACTTCTCTTGGCCGCCTACGCGGCGGTGAACGCCGACACAGCCGACACCGTGGCCAGCTTGCATCTCTTGGCCGCCTACGCGGCGGTGAACCAAACGCCGACAAACATAGTTTTATGCTATACTCTCTTGGCCGCCTACGCGGCGGTGAACACAACAACGTATACAACAACAACAACTTGCGTTCTCTTGGCCGCCTACGCGGCGGTGAACAGCATTTTTTCTTTCGCATAGGGTTGATTGATATACAACTTTCCTGCAGAAGGCAACAAAAACCTTCGTCGCACATCATCCTGATAACATATGAATATTGCGTGAAATTTTATTAGGAATTTACGGGAAGGGTCGAAACACCCCACAGTCGGGATGGTAGAGCCATGTAGAGTCTTCATAGTTCGGGAGGGAAAGTTGAAAAAAACGGCGAAAAAA
This sequence comes from Candidatus Magnetaquicoccus inordinatus, assembly GCF_004217665.1. Lineage (GTDB taxonomy): Bacteria > Pseudomonadota > Magnetococcia > Magnetococcales > Magnetaquicoccaceae > Magnetaquicoccus > Magnetaquicoccus inordinatus. The sequence goes on from NZ_RXIU01000041.1 coordinate 8,569, forward strand.
ACGTTTCCGTTTTTTCTCATCCTCTGCCAACTCAGGCTCCTTCTCCAACACCTCCTCAAAAAGGGCGTCCGCAGAAAGATCAAGAAACCTGCAAGACAAAGCGGGAGAGGGATCTGTGCCAATTGTCTGCGCAATAGGCTGTTCCCTGCCCTGCTCATCACGTTTGTAAAATTGTTTTTCATCCCGGTCAAACCACACTTCCATCTCTGGACCAGAACGGCGAAAACGAACCTTATTGGCATGGGCGCCACTCAACCAGGCTTTTACATCCTCCCGATAATATCCATACAACGAATAGGGAGATTCCTGACTCAGCAGATAATCCTTGATTTTACGATATTCCAGTTGACACATCTCGCCGCCAACTCCCTCCAGCAAATGGGGTCGCGCATCCATCCTGGCTATCGTCTCCGGTGCAAACAGCTCCTCTGCCCATAACGATGACAATCTGTACTGGAACATACGCGAACTCCCCAAACAACTGCTCACCTCCTCCGGGCCAGGACGAAAATAGTTCAAGCCATCCGGCCTGTGCTGCATGGCGCGCAGCGATGTGGGAAGCAGGTAGACATTGGGCCGCGTCACCACTCGCAACCGATGCCGGTTAACCCGTCCGGCTGCCTGCGTTTTGGAATGCTCGCTGGTCGGCTCCAAAAGGCAACCATCAAAATCATGGTCACGTCCAATCTCCTCCACCGCCGTCGTCACAATCACCAAAATATGATCCTTGCGCGACGACTGAAACAACCACCTCTGCACACGCGGATGCTGCGGAAAACGATCCTTATCCTTGCGCTTGAACGCCTCATCCAAAAAAAGCTCAATCCGATCCCGCATCAACAACGGAAAGGCCGAGTGATAGACAATAATACGCATATCAGGGTCGCTGTCTGCTCTGGCCGCCAGCCAACGGACAAAGGCCACACACTTGTCAATATGTGACAAACGAACCAACAATCCGGACAACCTCTGCTTGCCCCTTTGGAGCGGCACATGGTGATCTTGATGAAGCGTGAGCAGTGCCTGATACATCTGCTCATACAGGCCCTGCCAATCGCCAAGTTTGCTTCGCGCCATCACCCTGCCGCTCCGTACCAGAGAACGCCCTGCCAACTCCTCTGCCAAAGATTGGCGAAACTGGCCTGAGATCCGCTGATAAGCGCCTTCCTCCTCCCCGGCAAATACCACCGCCTTCTCTCCTCCATCGGCAAACAGTCCCACATCCACCTGCAACGGCAAACCATGAAATTGCGCATAGGCCGTATATCCGGCAACATAGGCTCGAAACAATCCTTGCGCATGCGGCTGCAGTATAGTGGCCGAGGAGAGGATCACCTTGCGACCAAAAGCACCGGCCAAAAAAAGCAGGCGACCAATCGCAATCTGATCCTCTGCCTCATAACTGTCTATTTCGTCCAATACCAGGTCGGCACTGAGCAGACGTAACGCCGCCACCAGATAAGAGGTTCTACGCCCGTCCGCCGCCGCCATCAGTTGATCAACCGTCGCTACCACCACGGGAGTGGCCAAAAAACGGGCCGTTTCCGGATCTCCCTGCAGATGCTTCCACATTCCGTCGGGAAGCTTGCCTCGCAAATCATTGGCCGAGGTACTGTCTACCATCAAGCCAAAGCGTTGCACCGCGGTTTCGGAACCGTTATTCTCCTCTCTCTTCTCGTACAACTCCCTGAGCGCACTTGCGCCGATAACGGTAATCATCTCCAGATCGTTAAAACCCACATCCTGGCGATAATCTCTGCCTGCCTGCAACGTCAAGGCACGCAGAGGCAAACAAAGTGTGTAGCGTAAGGTTGCGGCACTGGCCGCCAAAATTTTTGGTGCAGCCCTGGTTTTGCCAGCCCCTGTCCCTGCAATAATCTCCGCAAAAAAGCCCACTCCCAAACGACGCTGTGCCTGTACCGCAACCACCGCACTGTTCTGCCATTCATAACGAGCCGGTGCACGCTGGCGCAGATTTTTTGGCAACCCTGCTACAGGCAGTGCATAGGCCGCATCGCGCATATCAAACAAATCGGATAAACAAATGGGTGCCTGCAACGCCACCTGCTGCAAATGCACATCCAAAGCCTGTTTGGGACGACGCCCCTCTCCCGCCTCCCCATCCAGCTCCGGCACCCCTTTTGCCCACTCATAATTGGCGCAAAGATCTCCCGGCACAGGGCGCACTCCCTGATGCCAACCCGCATTGAACGGTTGGCGCGAAACCTGGCGATCCGCCAAAATCAAGGCCAGGCGTCCATAGGCCGTACTGGTGGCTCCCACATCCACGGTGGCCGCCGCCAACAGACTCTTTACACAACGCAACGTGCCGTCAATCAGCCTGTCACTGATCACCCGTTCATCCACCTGGAGCAGAGTTGGCCATTTTGCCGGGTTGATATGTTCTGTCAACGTGAACAGGCCACACTCCGGGATCGAATCCAGAACCATCTGGGCATCCGGCAAACGGTGGTGTGTAGCCACCAGCCAAGCGCTCAGACGCAAAGAGGCTGGCAGATCGACCGGCATCAGATCAATGGGATCTTGCCAACCACTCCAGCCACTCAAAGAGCGGGTCGCCTGCCAAATGGCTCTGCCGACCACAGCAGCATGCAGATCTGCTTCTGCACAGAGGGCACGCATGCTGCGCACAAAAACCATATTGGAGATGATCTCATGGCGCAGCGCATCCGCTTCCATGCGTCCATGCCGCAATTTGCCCTGAAATGCGGCGTTGGCCTTGCCGAAATCATGCCACAAACCAGCCAGTTCACAGACCGTGGCCAGCGGGGAAAAGAGGGCTGGACGGGCTGGCGCCAGGGTAAAATATCGGTCATAGGCATGCCCCGCATAGGTTGTGCACTGTCCGTTACCAGCAAACGGCTTGGCCGACCCGACAATCCACTCCAAGTCAAAACGCTGATTTCTGGTCACCGTCGAAGCAGCCACCGCGGTTTGCCGAGTGGCTACCGCCGTCAACTCCTGACGCAACCTGTCCAGACCATCCTGAGTCAAACGCCCACGCCAGGTCCGCTCACCTGCCCGTTCCAAATAGGCATCCAATACAGTGCGACTACGCGGCCATGCCTTATGAAGACATTGACTGACCACAATCACTAACATTGATCTATCGCCTTAATCAGCGTATTGAATAGTATTTCCAAGACTTTGGCATCATCACACAGCGTGATGCAATGCCCACGAAAATCGCTCTCACTCATTTTTTTGCCACTCCGCGCCTGAAAGGCGCTCGCAAACGCCAACGGCATCACGATGCCATCCTTGATCACATCCGCCAGATCAAAAACCAAGGCACCCCGACGGCTCTTGCCATGCCAAACAGCCAAAGCCGGGGGAATGCCCAAACACCATAAAACCACCGACGCCAGACCATAGAGCAAATAGTTGCCATGATCCAATAAGGTATTCGGATCCTGCACACCCTGACCAGAACGCGGTTTTCGTTCAAAATCAGTAAAGTGGAACGAAGTGGCGAGAAGCCGGTACAACTCCTTGGCATATCCTCCCTCTATCCCAAAAAGCTGTTGCACACTGCCTGCCTCATCCACCTCGCGCAGCCAACGCGCACGCTGCCGCCCACCGGGGGGATCCGGCAAACCCACACCAAACTCCAAGTTCGTCCAACACCAGTCAATCTTTTCCAGTCGCACCCGAAAAAACTGTTTGGCCACTGCCAAACGCCGCCCTTCATCACGCCAAAGCTCAATCCATCCTTGCAGAAAACGAGGATCGCGATATTCATCAAATGGGGTCAACAAGTCGGGATAGGGATCCTGTGCCGCCAGCAAAGGGGTGCCACCTGAGCCACAAAAACCTATACACACACCCTCTTGCCGCAACAGTCGTACCGCTTCCTGGGTGATGGAATTGCCTGGACCCAGCAGTAAAAAACTGGTATTGGCAACCGGAATGTTAAAACCACGCAGCGCGTTTTCCCCGGCCTCCATATATTCAACCCGATGGTCACGCACGACCACTCTGGCCCGTTCCAACACATACAGATGAGCCCTCTGGGAAGGGAGAAGACGCATAGCAATACCTCGTCACTATTCAGGTTTATGCGGATTCGCCAGCTCTACCCCCATGGGGATGCTGTGGGCATTGGCGCAAAAAAGCGCGCCAATGCCCACAGCTTGCTTCCATTAGGCGCTTAAGCCGACGCAAAAAGCGCGTCGGCTTAGTTTGAAAAGCGCGCCAAAAGCAAAAGATAAAAGCAAAATCCCAGGGATTCCATCCCTGGACCCGGCCAGGGAGGTGCCCTCCCTGGACCCGCAGTTGCTTGGCTGGTGAATAGTTGCAAAATCTCACGGAATAAAGGGAACCGTCGCCCCCTCTTTGCTAAAACCATACGAGTCAAACACTCCCTGCACAGGAGCGGCAGTAATCACCTCCTTGCGAAAGGGAATGTTAAACGACTGTTGGGTGGAATGGCTGAACACCATCAAATAGGGCGCATCACTGGTACGCACCGAACGCTGACGTTCCCGCAACTCCTCTGCACTCAAGGAGGAACGCTTGCCGGCTTCGATACGCCGCATGGTGCGACGCAACTCCCGTGCAATCGTCGCCGGTCGCCGCTCCTCATCCCGCAAACGCCGAAAACAGAGCTGCTGCGCCATCACCCCACGCAACGGGCGATAACGCATCTCCTCCAGATAATCGGCAAACCGTCCATTGAGCAGACGCACAGCACCTTCAATAACCTCTTGCGCAGCAAAAATTTGCAGTATATCCCCTAATGTGGGACGATTGCGCGCCGCCACAATTGCCGAGGATCCTCCCTCCTGCGCCTGCGGAAAGGAGAGCGCATAGGCACCAAGACCTGCATTGCGCACCTGCATCAGCACCTTGCTGAAGAGAAAAGCACTATCCAATCCGGTACCCGGCAAGGCTTTGGCAGTAAGATAGCCTTCGATAAGCATCATTTGCTCTCCGGTTTTTGTTTTTTGCCCATGCCGAACACCCCCCCGCGCACCAGATTGGCGATGACAAAATGGGCATCACCACTGATGCCTTTGGCAAACTCTGCCGCAAACGAAGTAATGCCCTTTTTCAAAGAGGTATAAAAATCGCTGTTGCCGCTTCCCGACTTGCGAACCACGACATAGGCCTCCCGATCCTGGCCATAGGGGTTGATGGGCAGAGGAGTACCGCGCTCCACCCCTTCAGCACCGGCATGCCAAATATCCACAGTACGAATGGCATTGCCAATTTTCTGTTCATGGAATGCGGCACAGCGCCCACAACCCATTGCCTCTATCCCAAACAATACCTTGCCAATCGCATCCACACTGTCATCCTTGCTGGCAAACTCTTGCGACGGATAGACCGTTGCCCCCCGACCCACATTGAGCAAACCAGTCACCTGCAACCGTACCACCTCCTCACCACGCAAACCTTGTGCAATCCGCTCACCCAGAGTCTGCACCTGTGGCTGACGCAACGACCCTTCCAGATCGGCCAGAGCATGCTCAAAGGCATTAAAATGCCACTGCTGCTGGCCACATTGGATCTGCACAGCAAACTCTTGCGCAAACAGTCGATTTTTCCAAGCCCAACGGCCATTGGCCAAATTGGCTGCATAAAGAGCGCCCAAAGTGCGAAAACCATCCGCCGCAACATATCCATCCACCATACGAATCAGGGCAGCACGCCATTCTGGCAGATCACAAGCCTGTGGCTTGCGCGACTCGCCAAGCACAGTCAGCGCAAAGCTGATTCCCAGTTGTTCACACTCGACCGGCAAAGTGGCATATTCCACTCGTTGCGGATTGCCGGTCGGCTTTGACTGCCCGGTGGCATCAAATTGTGATTCTGTCCCGAGGATGGTCTTGGAGAGTACAGCCACCGCACGACGATTCTGCTGTGCATCGACGGCATAAAAGAGGCCATCCGTCGGTACCAGACTGCGTTGATAACTCAAAATGGAAGGTGTCTGTTTGGCAAGATCCTGCTTGGCAGGTGTAGCGGTCATGGCTTTTCCCCTTTCAATGTATAGGTCTGACTCTCCCGATCCAATACCGGTGTCCAAAATATAAAATCCTCTGCAGCGAGGGCAAAAGTACGACGGAAGGAGGCCAAACCAAAAACAGGTTCTCCATGAACATGCAGCGTTGCCCCCCGTGCCTGGGTGCGCAGCGCTTCCGGCGAAATGCCCAAATAACCAATATGGGACATAAAAAAGATCTCCCCGCTTTCCGGGTCATAGGCAGAGGCCAGACGGTCCAGCAAAAGATCCAAGGGATCTGCTTCGCCCTGTTCAGGAAACAACGCAGAGGTATGATCGACAATGGCATAGCCTCGACCAGCCTGGCGGAGCAGCGCCAGCGCATCAGAACCGGCAACCACCTTGCCACAACTCTGTACAACACCTCCCAATGCCCGACCCCCTGCCACCTTGTGCAACTGTTCGGGATGCTGCTCCAGATAGGCTGCCCGCATGGCACTGATGCGCACCTCCAAAAGCAGCGATACGGTCAAATCCATCTGTGGCCGGATCTCTTCTGGAGGAGAGAGCCAATGTTCCGCTTTGCTGGGCACGGCAGCATCTGCATAGAAATATCTTTTTTGGGTAAATTTATCTTGATACTTGCCATACATACGGGGCCGCCCCGTGTGATGGACGATGGCAAAGCGGCGCAAAAATCGGCCGGAGCTTTCTCCGGCCAGCGCACGAGCCCACTCCTGGGACAAACCAAGAAAAGCGGTCAGTGAAGGAAACCCAACAGCGCCATAACCAGCCAGACTGTTGGCACCACCAATCTCGACCCGTTTGAAAAGAAACTGATAATTGACGTTCACAGGCACTCCTCAAAGGCGGCAATCAGACTGTTGACCGAACGATCCGGCAGAAGGAAAGGGGTATGACTGCCATCCTCTTGCGGTTGCTTATGCCACAAGCGCTCGATCCTCGCTTTGACCTCTTGCGCAAAGCGACGCGCCAAGGCCACGCGATTGAACGAACCGGTACGGGCATCCAGCCAATGCAACTCCTCAGCGGGCAGATCCCGCCAAGGCTCAAGAGTATCCAGAGCAGGCATGCGCCCCACATGTGGTTGCAGATCGCAACCCAAGGCGAGAAACATCTCTGCAATCTCGACAGCATGCGCCTCTTCTGCCCGACGATGTGTTGCCAAATCAATCTGCAGCAGCGCACGTCGGCCATAAAACAACAAACTGGCACGATCCACGACTGCCACACGCGCATAGCTTCGGAAATAACCAATGCGTGCCAACAGTCGCTGCAGCGTGGAACGTCGATCGACCGGTGGTGTCACCGACAAAACAGGAATAGCTCCCCGCCGTGTATTCCTGGTCATTTTATTCACCACATAACCCACATTTTGCGGATTGGCCCCACCCACTGGAAGCATGTTACGGGCAATACGTCGTTGCGCTGCGTGTGGTTCCGCTTTTTTGAACCGTTCATCCCGCTCGCGCAGCCGCCGATTGAGTTCCTGCACCCATTTCAGGGAGGGCAACGGGGTCAACAGGATCTCTTCGTCAATCCCTTCAAAAAAAACCAATCGTTCGTATTGTGAAACGGTTGCCGGGGCACGATCGCTCAGTTGCGCAAAAGCCGCTTGCAAACCGGACCAGGTTGCAGCATCCATCCCTGGTGGAGCTGCCTGGCCTGCCGCCAAAAGAGCCACAACCGACATCGGATCCTCCCAGCCCAGATCACAGGCAAGAGCCATGGAGAGCGCAATCTCGGCACCACCAGGCAATGCCCCAAAACCATACCGACTCTCCAAAGTGCGCGAGCAAATACCTATTTTCAATTTCCGGTCGCGTGCGGCAGTTTGCATACAGAGCACAGACTGGCTGTTATCCACTTTGGAATGGCCCAGTTTGGGATGATGGGTAGCTAAAATAGTGGGCAACCGTGTTGGCAAGGATGGATCAAACAACGGCTGCAGATTGAGCGTGACTGCCTCTTCAGTCTCGCCAGCGGATGGTGTTTCAGCAGCAGAGTCCATGATACCTCCAGTAAATGTAAAAAAGGAAAATATAATATAATAGACAACCGCAAAGTAAACAGTATTTTTTTAAGCGCTCTGTTGAAAAACAGATTTCTGTACAGGATGAAAAGGATGATATAATGAACAGTTCATCGACCCTGTGCCGCCTGCGCGAGCGTTTTTTTTCCAGGATCGGCTTGCCCTCCTGGCGCACCTCCCCCTGCACGCCGAGCCTATTCAAACTAAAGTTATTTTATTGCAGATTATCTTGGCGATGGAGATCTGATAGAGCCTTCCAGCAGAGTGAAGTTCTCATCCCGTTCAGCGCCGACGCCGGTTATGTTGATGACCTGCCCAGCCAGGAAGCCCTGGCGGATGAAGTGACGCAAGACGCAGATATTCCCTAGTTTTCGGTAACTATTCAGCACCCAAATCAACTGCGGGTCCAGGGAGGGCTCCTCCCTGGCCGGGTCCAGGGATGGAATCCCTGGGATTTTGTTTTTTAATCTTTTGCCTTTGGCGCGCCTTTCACAACAAGCCGACGCGCTTTTTGCGTCGGCGCGGCGCGGCTAATGGAAGCAAGCTGTGCGGATTGGCGCGCCTTTTTGCGCCAATCCGCACAGCATCCCCATGGGGGTAGAGCTGGCGAGCCATCGCAAACCGGGTAGAGCTGGCGAGTCATCGCAAACCGGGTAGAGCTGGCGAGCCATCACGAACCTGAATAATCAATATTCCCTTTTGCTCAATTTCCTTCGACCATTTTTCAACGTGTGTCGCCCACATGTTCACCACCTCCTACACTCTGCAGTCACGACAGATCCGCCAGCACACTCTCCAGGGTTGTGGCGTCCAGAATGCGGAGACTCCATTCTTCCAGGGTGGATAGTTCAGCATCGGCTATTTTCTGGCTGGCCCATTGGGGCAAGTTGCCGAAGCGGCGCTGGAGTTGGCGGGTCAGTATTTTGGCCTCGCCTGCCTGCTCACCTTCCAGACGGCCTTCCATGCGGCCTTCCATGCGGCCTTCCATGCGGCCTTCCTGCTTGCCAATCAATATCCCCTTTTGCTCAATTTCCTTCGACCATTTTTCAACGTGTGTCGCCAACATGTTCACCACCTCCTCAAGCTCTTCAGGAATTTGCGGCAGAGAATGCGGACCTTTGAACCGCTCCAAGCCAATGGCCAACAATTCACGAAACAACTGCTTCACCGGTGGCCCCTCTGGATGTTTTGCAAACCACTCCACCAAGTCACGACTGGCCTCCAGAATTGACTCCGGACTTCCTGGGTGTCCGATGCGGAAGAAAATGGCCGTCAGGGAGTGCAACCCCTTCAACGTCTCCTCTGGAAAACGCCCCTCGTCTATTACATGATACCGCATCTCCGGCTGGTATTGCCACAACGGAGATCCGGCAGGCAGACGAATCAGCTCCCGCAGACTGGTTGCTGCACCCCAGCGCGGCTCGCCATTGAAAATGACAACAGGCAACACGGGTGGCAGGCCATCCGAGGGCGTCAGCGTGCGCTCGTCCACCAACTGCTGATAGAGCAGACCGGTGTAAACATCCATGCGCAACACCATCCACTCGTCTATTTCTGACTGGAACTCCAATAACAACATCAAAAACAGGCTGCCACCAGCACAAACGGGAATCTCCCAGACGATATCACCCCGCCTCCTCTGACCTGTCTTGGCGGTGAGCTTGGTGTTCAACCGCCTCATCTGCGACAGATCAAGCTCCGCCAAGATATTGGGAGCCAAAAAATTCCGTAGCAGATCGGCCACCATTTCCGGGTAAGCGAAAAGGCGGTGATAGATCGCGTCTGAGGTGTGAGTGGTATCAGCCATCGGTAGAAATCTCGCCAAATCCTTCTGGATAGTCATCGAGCAGACTCTGTTCCCCGAACCATACCCGCTCCTCAACAATCCGGTCAAACTGGTGACATTGCAACGGAATAATTTGGAACATCTCTTTCCGCCCCCCCTACTCTCTTTTTCCAGCAACCTGGCAAGCGCACCAACACAACGAATCCTTTCCATGCAACCAGGAGATAGCTTACCGGTTGCACCATCGGGACAGCGTAGCATTGCACTGTAGCACCAAAGATGAAATGCGTTGTCGAACTGATTCTGGCAACTATTGAGGATATTGTATTTTTAGACACAAAAAAAGCCGCTGTAAAAAGCGGCCTTTGCACGGAGAAAATCCGGTAATTTTTGAATGGTGGAGCATGTTTCAGAGCGTCGAACTTTTTCTCCAGTCATGCTGCGGTGCAGCAGAGAGAATAAGTTCGATAGCATCTTGGTCGGCCAAGTGATGAGCGGATTGAAATCAATTTGATATTCAATGACTTTTTCGTAGCCGTCGAGATTCCGTTGGCTCTTCGCGGTATGGTTTCGGACTCGCCTTCGATTTGCACTTGAGCACCAAGATTGACATCGGAATTCTCTATTGCAAGATTTTCGTATAAAATGGAGAATGCAGGTTCTCCGATGCCTTTACGACGGGTCAGCCAGCACGCTTTCCAACGTCGGTGCGTCCAGGATTCGGAGGCTCCAATTTTCCAAAGTGGCCAAGTCAGCCGAGGCGATTTTATCGGTGGCCCAGGCGGGCAGACTGCCGAAACGGTGTTGGAGGAGACGGATTAGCATTTTGGCCTCACCTTTCTGCTCCCCTTTCTGCTCCCCCTCCTCCCTCGCCAGATCAACCGCTCCCCGTGCATCCGCAATGGCTATACCGGCTTTGTCATACATTTCCAACTCTTCAGCCGTCATGTTGGCCACCATGGCCATCTCGAAGGCATGCCGGAACGGTGCCGCACTCAGTTTTTCAGGAATTTCCTGCAGGGAACCCGCGTACTTGATGAAATAAATCCACCTATCAAGAACATCTTCCAATCCTTCCAGAGATTTTGAGAATTTTGGGAGTTCAACAAAAAAATGAAGAATGTCCTGCAGGTAAGACAGCCCCGTGATGGTCTCCCTTGACTCGTGGCGTGAGACACAGTGGTTAAAGCCGTCGAACAGGACAAAATCGGTGATGGTAATGGCTATCACTTGGTTCAGCCTGGGATAGTCCTCTCCCCGCTCAATCTGATGCGCATACGCCTTGGCGGTGTTGTACTGGATCCGTTTCAGGAAGGCGGCCACCTTCTGGACTTGCATCTCGACGATGTAGGAAACCCCACGATGATCTCGGCATTTGACATCCAGAATAGAATATTTCAACTCCCGAATCTTCGGTGCCAGAAACGGGTCAAGTATGGTCAACTCGGCAATGCGCCGATCACCATCCAGTCCCAGCAGGCTCTCCAGAAAACTGACGAGAACGTCTTTGGCGCTCTCGCTGCCGAAAATTTTCTTGAATGCAAAGTCAATGCGAGGATCGATGAATTTCATGGCTGGGCTACCTATCGACGGCAACGAGCAGGAACACGCGGTCAGTGTATCCCGTCGGCGTGTAGAATGCCACCGAATTCGTCGCAGACACCTGAATTGGGCGCTTCATAGTACGCTCGGAATGAAACAAGCCTGACTGGGTGGGTAAACTTTCCGTACCACGGAACCCGCAACGAGACTGTGTCGGTTATTCGGCAGGTTTCCGTGGTTGCTCGCGGTCTATACTGATGGGAGTTCCTGCAGCAAATCCCATCCCGGACCCTGATTCGTGGTGACTTGAGATAATGTCAATCACCTACCACCCGCATAGCGGGTGGTTTGATGAAGGCCCCCATAGGGGGCCAGTTGTTTTATGAAGGGGCCATG
>NZ_RXIU01000410.1 GCF_004217665.1 Candidatus Magnetaquicoccus inordinatus
TGGTTCCAGGGGGCGAAGAGCCAGGCTCTCTGACTCTGGCTCTTACCTTAAAATAGTCGGTAGCGAAGGGGGGAGTTTCCCCCCTTCTTTATTTTGCGGCTGCATTGTGGCACAGAGAGCTTGTGAAAAATGGTCGCGAGCAGGCGCATGGGTAAGGCGCAGGAGGTTGCGCGACGCAAGATGTCAAACAGATGGCGCGGAGCAAAAGAGTCTGCAACGCTGCCCATGGGGAGTGCCGCAGATTGATGCGCACGCGCATGATCTGCTGACGGTTAGGGATCTTGTCGCGTACCGTATCTGCTTGTGCAATGAGCTGATTTTAGCCCAAACCGATTTGTTGCAATATTCGTTGTCCCCCTTGTTCCAATAAGCTGTGTGCCAATGCTACTCCCAGAGAGACGGGATCCTCTGCGGGGCCTTGTGTGCTGAGGGTGATCATCTCTTGACCATCCAGCGAGGCGATGCGACCCAGAAGATGGAGTTGCTGCCCGTTCAGCGTGGCATGTCCGGCAATGGGTACTTGACAGCCTCCCTCCAAGGTAGCCAAAAAAGCACGTTCGGCGCGGACACAAAGCCAGGTTGGCTGATGGTTGAGGGGAGCCAAAAGCGCAAGCAGGCGCTGATCATCCTCCCGGCTTTCGATGCCGATAGCTCCTTGTCCATTGGCGGGGATGATCTGTTGTGGATCAAGATATTCCACCACATATTGCGTCAGTTGCAGACGTTTTACTCCGGCAGCAGCCAGAACGATGGCATCAAAGGGTTCGTTGATTAATTTATTGATGCGGGTGTTGACATTGCCGCGCAGAGAGACAATCTGCAAATCGGGTCGCAGGTGCAACAGTTGGCTTTGCCGGCGCAGAGAGGAGGAGCCGACTGTGGCCTGTTGGGGCAGGGCGTGCAGAGATGTATAACGACTGGAGAGCAGGACATCGCGGGGATCTTCGCGCTCCAGGATTGCAGTCAAGGCAAGCCCTTGTGGCAGGAGAGCGGGCATATCCTTCATGGAGTGTACAGCCAGATCGATCTCTTTGGCCAATAGAGCCTCTTCCAACTCTTTGACAAACAGCCCCTTGCCTCCCACTTTGGCCAGAGGGACATCAAGAATTTTGTCGCCCTGGGTTTTGATGATGACCAGTTCAACGAGCAGTTCGGGATGGTTGGCAAGCAGCAGCGAGCGCACCCATTCCGCTTGCCAAAGGGCGAGGGCGCTGCCACGAGTGCCGATTTTAATGGTGAGTGCAGTCATAATGGTGCCGTAATGGTTTGGAATGTGGAAGAGGTTTGTGTGTTCTACCCCGGAAGTCGCGTTTGTTGCGCATCGTGGCACAAAGAGGTCACAAACGCCAGAAATTAACATAGTGCGCTCCATAACGCCATCTATCGCAGGGCAATCGCATTTGCCAATTTCCTCACTGTTGCCACAAGCGAAACTGTGCATGTCGGGCGTCCGCCCTCCCAAAGAGTGCCCCTCCGGGGCACAAATCTGTGCGGCGTGCGCGAATGCTACGCATTCGCTTTTGTGAAACGCCGCACATTACCAGCAGGGCTTTG
>NZ_RXIU01000411.1 GCF_004217665.1 Candidatus Magnetaquicoccus inordinatus
AGGCTGTGGGCCAAACTGATGACAGCGCGTATGATGGCCGCATCATCGGCATCTTTGGTACAGTTGCGCACAAAGGATTGATCAATTTTCAAGGTATTGATGGGAAAGCGTTTCAAATAGCTCAATGAAGAAAAGCCAGTACCAAAATCATCGATAGCCAGCTTGATTTGCGCATCCGATAACATTTTTAACTTGGCAAAGGTGTTGCCCACCTCCCCCATGGCAATACTTTCAGTCAATTCCAGCTCCACCCAGCGCGGATCCAGACCGGAATCGCTGAGCACCTGATTGACAGTATCGATAAAATCGGGCTGTTTGAACTGAATACCAGAGAGGTTGACAGCCAAACGAATGGGGGTTAACCCACTATCCCACCAGGATTTTGCCTGTCTACAAACCCACTGCATCGCCCAAGTGCCCATCGGCACAATCAGACCGATCTCTTCGGCAAGCGGAATAAATTGCGCCGGAGAGACCATACCTTGCTGTGGGCGTTCCCAGCGAATCAAAGCCTCAGCACCGATCAAACGACCGCTTTGCACATCCATCTGGGGCTGGAAAAACATGAGAAACTCATTGCGCTCCAAAGCATTGCGCAAATTGCTCTCCATGACCATGCGCGCCATCGAAAAGGTATTCAAGGAGTTGCGATAAAATTGAAAATTATTGCGTCCCTGCTCTTTGGCATGATAGAGCGCGGCATCGGCATTTTTCATCAAGGTTTGCACATCCTCTCCATCCAAAGGAGAGATGCCAATGCCGACACTGACACCTACATAATATTCCATACTGTCGATAACAAAAGGTCTGGCAAAGCGATCCATGATATTTTTTGAGACCTGGGCCGCCTCCTGGGTATGGGATAATTTGGATAAAATGATACCAAACTCATCTCCTCCCAAACGTCCCAGAGCATCGGCGGCCAGCAAATGGGCATGGGCATGCACCACTTCACCTAACCGTTCACTGACCTGCACCAGCAAGCGATCCCCCACATCATGCCCCATGCTGTCGTTGATCACCTTAAAACGGTCAAGATCCAATAATAATATCGCCACCATGCCATCGCGGCTCAATGAATCGCTGAGAGCATAGCTCAGTCGTTCCTGAAACAGATGGCGGTTGGGCAAATCGGTCAAGGTATCATGCCCCAGAAGGTGCAGCAGACTCTCTTCCGACTCTTTGAGAGCAGTCAGATCGGAGAAGACCCCTACATAGTTACGAATGGTCCCTTCTGGCCCCAAAATGGCACTGATGGTCAACCATTGCAGATATTCGGTACCATCTTTGCGGCGACTCCAAAATTCACCCTGCCACTTGCCACTTTCGCGCAAGGAGTCCCAAAATTTGTTATAAAATTGCTGATCATGGCGTTCTGACTGAATCAACTGCATGCTGTTGCCGAGAGCATCCTCTGCAGCATAGCCGGTGATGCGGGTAAAGGCAGGATTGATGGATTGCACAATCGCCTCTGGATCGGTGACAATAATGCCATCATTGGTGTTGTCAAACACGCTGGAAGCCAAATACAGTTTGCGTTCGGCCTCCAGAT
>NZ_RXIU01000412.1 GCF_004217665.1 Candidatus Magnetaquicoccus inordinatus
TGGGGCTGGGGCAACGCCCTCTGCACCGCACGCTTGCCAACACGCGCACCCGACCGGGGTACAGCCTCACCCTGACCTTTTGCCGCGCAACTGGCCAAGCGTCCCATGTTGCTCTTCTGCAGCAAAGGGGAGTCCAGCCATTTTCTGGTCAGTCGTTTGTCGCGCAAGTATCGTTATTACAGTTTGCAGGGGGGGATGGTCTCTTATTTGACCAATATTTCCCGTTTGTTGCATGAGCACCCCTATGAGGATCCGAGCAAAAGGGGGGATACCATGGTCAAAATTTTGGCTGCCTTGACCAATCGTTCTACGGATCAGGCGACGTATTGCAAAATTATCAAGAGACTGTTGGACTGCACACCCAATCCGAAATTTAAGAGATTGACCAACCGAAGTCGTTTTTATTTCTGACACCGGGCAATATGTGCATATAAAAATTTGAGGTTTTCCCCGTAGATGACTCAATACCTCGACGTTAAAAGTCGGGCTCCGCCCTCCCAAAGAGTGCCCCTGCGGGGCACAAATTTGGGCGCGCTGCGCAGATTTGGGCAAGCCCAAATCTGCTTCGTTAAAAGCGCGCCATCCATGCAAGGGCTCCGCCCCATATGCGCTAACATGATTAACGAAATTCATTGCTTATACTGTGGATGCGTGTACAATGCAACCACTATGAATACAAATACAGTGGTTCTGGACGAAAATTGGGAGTTTTTGCGTTCCTTGTTTCCCTCTGGTTGGGAAGAACTTGCCCGCGAGACAAGGGCGATTCTTCAGTACAAGGGAGACGTGAAGTCGGTATCTGACTGGATGCGCATTTTTTTGATCCATCTTGCGGGTGGATACTCTCTGGAAGAGACAGTGACACGTGCAAAGATGGCAAAGATGGGCAGTATATCTGATGTTGCACTGATGAAACGACTTCAGAATTCAGGAGAATGGTTCCATAGAATGGGTTTGCAACTGATAGCCGAACGAGATATCCAGTTGCCTACTCTTGCTGGGTTCAACCTGAAATTGATCGATGCATCAGTCATCAAGGAACCTGGAAAAACTGGTAGTGAGTGGCGACTTCATTATGCCTTGACTGTTCCTGAGTTGCGGTGTGACCATTTTGAATTGACTCCAGTGAAGGGGACAGGAACCGGTGAAAATTTTATACGGTTTGCAGTTGCTCCAGGTGACTGTCTGATGGGTGACAGGGCTTATGCAACGGTCAGGAATATAGAATATGTCCATAAGAATCATGGAAATATAATCGTTCGTATGAGCCACACCTCGTTGCCATTATATGTCAGCAACTGCCAGAGATTTGATCTGTTGGGAAAATTAGAGAGCTTGACCAAACCAGGGCAAACATCTGAATGGCAGGTTGAGGTACATGGTAATGAGGGGATTATTCCTGGCCGTTTGTGTGTTGTACGAAAAGATGAGGAGGCAATCCGTAAAGCACTCAAGAGACTGCATCGCAGAGGCCAAAAAAGCGGGAGCAAGGTGCAGGATGAGACGAAGGAGTTTGCCAAATATGTTATGGTGTTTACGACGATTTCCAAGG
>NZ_RXIU01000413.1 GCF_004217665.1 Candidatus Magnetaquicoccus inordinatus
TCCAATTACATGCTCTGGGCCGTCGCGAGGAGGCGCTGGCGGCTACGGAAGAGGCCGTGACGATCTGCAAACAACTGTCCGAAACAGACCCGGACACCTTCAGGCCAGATCTGGCTATGTCCCTCAACAACCTGGGTGCCTATTTGGGCTCCTCGGGTCGTCGAGAAGAGGCGCTGGCGGCTACTGAAGAGGCCGTGGGACTTTACAGAGAACTCGCCGCAGCACACCCGGACGCCTTCAGGCCAGATCTGGCTATGTCCCTTAACAACATGGGCATCCGATTGGATGGCATGGACCGTCGTGAGGAGGCGCTAGAGGCTGTTGTGGAGTCTGTGGCAATTCGCAGGCAACTGGCCGCAGCACACCCGGACGCCTTCAGGCTAGATCTGGCTATGTCCCTCAACAATCTGGGCGCCCTTTTGCACGCCCTGGGCCGTCGCGAGGAGGCGTTGGCGGCTACTGAAGAAGCCGTGGCAATTCGCAGGCAACTGGCTGCAGCACACCCGGACGCCTTTAGACCAGATCTGGCTATTTCCCTGATCATATTAAGTCACCTCCACCATGCTTTTGCGCAACACCGGGAGGCGCAGTTGTGTGCCCAGGAAGCGGTAGAGATGCTCTCCCCCTACTTTCTGGCCTTGCCTCTGGCCCATGGCCACAGAATGGGTTACATGGTCCAGGATTATATCAATCGGTGCCATGATGCGGGGATTGAGCCGGATGGGGAGTTGTTGGCACCGATTCAGAGAGTATTAGAACAATTGCCGAACGAACAAGCACAACCTCCTGCAGGGTAGGGTTGTCTGCTTGCCAAGGAGAGAGATTGGTCGGAGTAATGGCAGATGTTTGTGGTGGTGGCCCTCTTGCCATGTCTGGGATTGTCCGCACCCGTCACTTGCCAACAACATTCGTATACTCTACCATTTGATAGAACAGAGGCATTTTGAGGATGATGTCATGCTCACAGATATACATATCTCTCCAGAGTTTGAACGATTCGCAAATTTTTGTGTAGAAAACGGGCGTTTTGACAGTGTCAACGCGGTTATCCGAAGTGCTTTAGAGATGTTCCAAGAACGAGAAGAGCGGCGTATGCGTTTTAACGCCATGCTGGATGATGTTCGCCGTGAGGCGGATCAGGAAGGCAGTTTTGCAGCGGCTGACGTGCTCGCTGAAATGGACAAGATTCTCGATCAGCAAACTCAATGAAGCCTGCCCGCCTTTCTCCGCAAGCCAGAAGAGATGCGCTGGATGCCATGCGGTGGATTATGGCCGATGAGCCAATCGCTGCCCGTGCCTTTCGTACAGCCATTCACAAGGCAACCATTCTGCTTGCGGACTATCCCTTGGCAGGAGGTGAGCGTCGGGAGTTGGCCGATCCTCCTGTAAGATTCCTGTCTCTTACAGACTTTCCCTATCTCCTGGTCTACGACAGTGCGGTTGTACCGCCACTTATATTGCGGATCCTCCATGGCGCACGTGACCTGCCAGAGTTGCTTGCTGCTCTTGATTAGGCTGTCCCGGCAGCGTGCCTTTGCTCTATTCGGTCTG
>NZ_RXIU01000414.1 GCF_004217665.1 Candidatus Magnetaquicoccus inordinatus
TGCCACCACGCTGGTCTGTCTGGGTTCATTGGTCAGAAAGGCCATCTCGCCAAAAAATTCACCCGTGCCCAGGTTGATGATGGCAGCACCTTGTTTGACCACGCTGACTGAACCGGCAAGGATAATAAAAAAGGAGGTGTCGGTATCTCCCTCTTTTACCACTTTTGCTCCAGCGCGATAGGATTTGAAGGCGGTCTGGTTGCCGGCAACCCGTTTTTTTTCGTAGGAGGAAAAATCTTGAAAAAAAGGTATTTTATCAAGGAGATCTACCAGTTTATCCGGGTTTATTTCACCATTTTGTGACATGTTCCATGTTCCTGAAGTGAGAGGATGAACAGTTTCACCATGCGGCGATTGTACGACAAACCGGGCCAACCGGTGACGCACGCTCTATACAGTGGTATAATTACCTCAAATGAGTATATCTGTTCAAGCGAAACGGTGACAGTAATGGATGAGAATACCCAAAAAATTTTTTCCGCCATCCAGGAGAAGTTGATTCTCCTAAGGGGGCATCTTTGACTACGAAAATGGGAAAAGACGGTTAGAGGAGTTGGCTGCCCTGAGTGAGGATCCGGTATTGTGGAACAATCCGGGAGAGGCCAAACGTTTGATGCGCGAAAAAAGGGAGTTGGAAAAGAGCATCGGCGAGTGGGAGAGTCTGGAACGTAGCGTGCACGATAGTGAGGCTCTTTTTCACATGGCAGAGGAGGAGGGCGACCAGGAGGTGGTTGCCGAGATGGCGCAGCAGGCTGGCGAACTGTTGCAACGAGTGGAAGCGCTGGAATTGCAACGCATGTTGTCTGGTGAGTTGGATATCAACAATGCCTTTTTGGAGATCCATCCTGGTGCTGGTGGCACTGAATCACAAGACTGGGCAGACATGTTGTTGCGCATGTATTTGCGCTGGTGCGAGGAGCATGGTTACAAAGCGGAAATCAGTGACTATCAGCCTGGTGATGAAGCAGGCTGCAAGTCGGTTTCGGTGCGGATTGAAGGGGAGTATGCCTACGGCTATCTGAAGACCGAAGGGGGGGTGCATCGATTGGTGCGCATCAGCCCTTTTGACTCCAATGCCCGACGCCACACCTCTTTTTCCTCTGTTTATGTCTATCCAGAGGTGGATGAGACCATTCAGGTGGAGATTGACGAAAAGGATCTGCGCATTGATACTTTTCGTGCTTCTGGGGCAGGTGGCCAACATGTGAACAAAACCAGTTCAGCGGTGCGCATCACCCATTTTCCTACCGGCATTGTGGTGCAGTGTCAAAATGGTCGTTCCCAGCATCGCAACAAGGATGAAGCGATGAACATGCTGAAATCACGTTTGTTTCAATTGGAGATGGACAAACGGGCGGAAGAGAGTCAGGCAGTCAATGATGCCAAAACCGACATTGGTTGGGGACATCAGATCCGCTCTTATGTGCTGCATCCCTACCGGATGGTCAAGGATCTGCGCACTGGGGTGGAAAAGGGCAATGCTGATGCGGTATTGGATGGCGATTTGGACGATTTTCTGCGCGCAGCACTGGCCCGGCGTTTAGGCAATG
>NZ_RXIU01000415.1 GCF_004217665.1 Candidatus Magnetaquicoccus inordinatus
GTGAATGGATGAGTTTTCCGGTAGCTTTAGGCAGTCTGGTAGTGTGCGGCAAAAGAGGCCGCTCTTTAATGAAAGGATGAACGGTACACATGTTTAAGGGCGTTTTCACTGCATTGATCACGCCGTTTCGCAATGGTCAAGTGGATCATATTGCGTTAGGCAATCTGATTGATAGACAGATTGAGAGCGGTATCAGTGGCTTGGTTCCCTGCGGCACTACAGGTGAATCGGCTACCTTGACCCATGCAGAACATCGTCAAGTGATTGAAAGTTGCTTGGAGCGGGTAAATGGCCGTGTGCCGGTTATTGCCGGGACAGGTTCCAACTCCACTGCGGAAACGATAGAGCTGACTTTGTTCGCGCAACAGGCAGGGGCAGCAGCAGCATTATTGATCACTCCCTATTATAATAAACCCACCCAGGAGGGACTGTTTCGCCATTATCAAGCGGTGGCCAATGCTGTGGACATCCCTTTGGTCCTCTATAATGTACCGGGACGTACTGGCGTAGATATGCAGCCCGAGACCGTGGCCCGTCTGGCACGCCATGGACAAATAGTGGCCATCAAGGAAGCGACTGCCAATATGGAGCGCGCCTCCATGATTTTGCAGCAGACTGCAGGACGTATAACCTTATTGTCCGGGGATGACGCCACCTTTTTGCCCTTTTTGGCCATAGGTGGCGATGGAGTCATTTCAGTGACCTCCAACATTGCACCCACACCCATGGTGGCACTCTGGAAACATTTTCAAAACGGTGAGTTGGCTGAAAGTCAAAAACTGC
The DNA here is from genome assembly GCF_004217665.1 of Candidatus Magnetaquicoccus inordinatus. Classification (GTDB taxonomy): domain Bacteria; phylum Pseudomonadota; class Magnetococcia; order Magnetococcales; family Magnetaquicoccaceae; genus Magnetaquicoccus; species Magnetaquicoccus inordinatus. The sequence continues at coordinate 784 of NZ_RXIU01000415.1, forward strand.
ATCTGCAGTTGCTGGAGATCAATCGACTGCTCTTTTGCGAAACCAATCCCATTCCAGTCAAAGCAGCAGCAGCGATGATGGGATTGTGTAGTCCAGAGATCCGTCTGCCGTTGACACCATTGGCTGAGAATTGGCGTGACCCTTTGCGGCAAGCGATGAGTCGTATTGGGTTGGTTGAAGCAGAATAGCATTGTATTTTGTAACTATTCAGGTGCGTGCTGGCTCACCAGCTCTGCCCCCATGGAGATGCTGTACGGATTGGTGCAAAAAAGTGCGCCAATCCGTACAACTTGCTTCCATTAGGCGCGCTGCACCGACGCAAAGTGCGCGTCGCCTCAGGTGAATAAGCGCGCCAAAGGCAAAAGAATAAAAGCAAAATCCCAGGGATTCCATCCCCGGACCCGGCCGGGGAGGTGCCCTCCCTGGACCCCCAGGTTGTTATGGGTGCTGAATAGTTACTGCATTTTATAAGCACTTTCTGACGGATTCAGCCTAGGCTGCCGTCTAATTGAGTCAACGGCAATGGGTGCCGTTGGCAGGTTTGTCGTCATCGTCGATTGTCAAGGAGAACTCGTGTGAAAAAGCTGACTTATGGCCTTCTGTTGGCTTCCATTATGGTCGCTGGTCCAGCTCTGGCTGGTGGAGATGCGGCGGCAGGTAAGACCAAATCTGCGGTTTGTGCTGCCTGCCATGGCCCGGATGGAATGAGTAAAGTGGATGCCAATCCCAATCTGGCTGGACAAAAAGCCGGCTATTTGGTTGC
>NZ_RXIU01000416.1 GCF_004217665.1 Candidatus Magnetaquicoccus inordinatus
CTTACGGCAACCGTGCGCGCTGCGGTCACGCGACTGCACAAATAACACGCTCTTTTCTCGACGGCATCCACACTATCCGTTATTGACTCGACGGCATCCACAACAAGGTATTGGCCCATGTCCTCGCTCCCCTCCAGCACCCTCCTCTTTTTGTTGCTGATTCTTGCCGCACACCTGCTGGAAATGCTGGCTTTGCTGCTGGATCGTCAACAGTTACAAAAGCCTCTCCCTGCCCAACTTGCCGCATGGGTGGAGCAAGAGACATGGCAAAAGAGTCAAACCTATAGCCGTGCCCGACAAACCCTCTCCTTTTGGAGTGCCAATTATCAACTGCTGATTTTGTTGTTCTTCTGGTTTGCGGGCGGCTTTGCCTGGCTGGAACAGACAGTACAGCAATGGAATCAGCCCCCCTGGCTCACCGGAGTGCTCTATATCGCCGTTCTGCTGTTTGGCTCCTATCTGAGCAGCCTCCCCTTTGATCTCTATGCCACCTTTGTCCAGGAGGCCCGCTTTGGTTTTAACCGCACCAGCCTGCCCACCTGGCTGGGCGACCAGCTCAAAATGTTGCTGCTTGCTCTGCTGCTTGGCGGGCCGCTGCTGGCAGCTCTGTTGTTGCTGCTGCACGAGGCCGGTCCGTATGCCTGGATCTATGGTTGGGGGATGATGACCACCTTCAGCCTGCTGTTGCAATGGATCCTGCCGCGCTGGATTCTGCCCCTTTTCAACCGCTTTGAGCCGCTGCCCGCTGGCGAATTGCGGCAGGCGATTCTGGACTATGCTGCGGCTATCCATTTTCCTGTCGGCCAGATCTTTTCCATCGATGGCTCACGCCGCTCCAGCAAAGCCAACGCCTTTGTCACCGGCTTTGGCAAGCATCGGCGTATTGCCCTCTATGACACCTTAATCCAACAGCATACGCTGCCAGAGTTGCTGGCAGTGTTGGCACACGAAGTTGGCCATGCCCGCCATTGGCATCTGCTGAAAATGCTCCTCTTGGGCACCCTGCACACCGGGATTTTGTTTGGCTTGTTGGCCTTGTTGCTGCCCTGGCCGGGGCTGTATCAGGGATTTTTTCTGGAGAGCATGCCGCTGCATGCTGGGCTGCTCTTTTTTGGCCTGGTGATCGGCCCCATTGATCTCTTTGCGGGCATGCTCTTCAAAGCCTTGTCACGCCATTTTGAATATCAGGCCGACCATTTTGCTGTCAGCTCCGCTCCCGAACAGGGTGCATTGATCACTGCCCTGCGTACTCTGGCTAAAGAGAATCTCAGCAACCTGATGCCCCACCCCTTGAGTGTGCTGCTCCATTACAGTCACCCGCCGGTGGGACAGCGCATCGCCGCCATGGAGCGGAGTTTGCAGAAACGCACTGCCTAGAAGCGGCCGGGCAACAAGAGCGCATCAGCCTGGTTTGCAGCAGAGAGCTTGGGTAACTATTCACCCCCCAAAACAACTGCGGGTCCAGGGAGGGCACATCCCTGGCCGGGTCCAGGGATGGAATCCCTGGGATTTTGTTTTTAATCTTTTGCCTTTGGCGCGCCTTTC
>NZ_RXIU01000417.1 GCF_004217665.1 Candidatus Magnetaquicoccus inordinatus
TGCAGGTGATTTCCTTTTCCGTCAGTTGCCTGCGGAACGGTTTGTAAAGCAACCAGGTTTTGATCTCGTCTCTGCGAGCCTTCATCTCCGCCAGGGTGGATTCTGGAATTTTGTTTCGCGTGGAGATCCTCGGCTGCCCTTCTTCGTCCAGGTAGGGGACAACGCCATCCCGGTCGAGGTCCGCCATGAAAGTTTCGATGTCTGTACTCATAGGGGGAAGTCCTCGATGCAGGCGGCATCATCGTCGGTTGGCGTATGGTTTCTTTGATTTTGAAGATTGTTTTTAGCCGTATACGTAGAAATGTCACATGCGGTATGTGGCCCTATAGGTATATATTGATCTCTGACATTTTCCGCGTATTGGCTAAAAAGATCCTTAGATTCCAAAGAAACCATGAGGTGGTTGGTGTCCACTGACCCACCGATCTTAACCTGTGATATACGCCACCTTTCAACACTTTTCTTGTTTCCAGTCTTTTCCGGTATGTGAATCTTAAAACCATTCTCAACTCTTTCCCTGTGCCGTCTGATATACCACCCCAGTGATCTGGCGTTGATATTCCCCTTGGAGTCTCCAGCAACATCGACCAGGGCGTCGAGCAGGCTAGTGTCTGGATCAGGCGTGCCGTTTATGTTCCAGGCGTTTGGTTGGGGGAAAGCCAAAAGCTTGGCGTGAGAAATTAAGGTTGCTACTGTCACCTCCTGCGACTTAAAAGCATCCCACCAAGCCGACAAGAAATTGCCAAGATTGATGCGCACCGGATCAAACTCTTCAATGTCCTGGCGGGTCTGGCAAACATCCGGCTGGCCACACCAAACCAACGCATCACGCACCACGCGGGCCCACTCCTCGAATCGCCCGAATGGAGGCAACCCGGTGGATGGCCTGCCCGCCTTGGCGTATGCCCTAATGATTGTCAGGGCAGCGACAACCAAGCGGTTTCTGTTTTTGGGGATCCATGATTTCAGGTTGCGCCGGAATCGCCGCTCTTCAGGCCGCTCAATACCAGGGTCAATACTGATCATGATGACGCGAGTGGATAAATCGCCACGAACGGTCAGGTTGTTTCCTGTGGCCATCCAGGTAACAGATGTTGGCACGACCACATCCCTTGATTCGCCAAGGATTCGATCTTTCAGTGTTTCCTCAGACAGAACAGAGCAAAGTGTTGGGGAACCGATAGCGTTCTCGACGTTGTCGATCAGGGCGATAGAGTCACCGCTCAGGAGAAACGATAAGATAGCCTTGCGCTCTTCAGTTTTGTCTGTGTTGTGGGTGATGGCTGGTGCCGTTTTTCCTGTTGCGATCAAGGCCACAACGTTGGCCAACAAGCTTTTTCCGCTCCCCATTTTCGGAGCGGTAAAGATGAACATGGGAGCAGTCCTGAGCGAGCGCCGTACCAGTGCAGTCAGGATCGCTGCAATGGTCGCCGCTTTATGATGTGGTTCGCGAAACGGAAACTCTGCAATAACTGTTTCCAGCAATTTCAGTGCATTAATGGCATCATCATGTGATGGTTGATCAGGTATACTAGAATATT
>NZ_RXIU01000418.1 GCF_004217665.1 Candidatus Magnetaquicoccus inordinatus
CGTCAACAGCACAAAGCGCTCTGTAGACTCCAACAGCTTTGGCTCTGCCCCAGGCTGCTCTGTCTGGGCATTGGCATGCGGCAACAGCTCAATGGTCACGCTGCCCCGCTGGGTAAATTTAATGGCATTCATCACCAACTGCTGCACAATCTGCCGCAACTGCTGCGGATCACCCAAAAAATGGTTCGGCAGAGTCCGCTCAATACGCCATTGCAGGCGCAACCCCTTCTCTTTTGCCTTGGGCAGCAGCTTATCCACCACCTCCCGCAATAATTGGGCAAAATCAAAGGGCAGACGCGCCAAAGCCAGACGATTGGTCTCAATACGCGCAAAATCGATAATGCCATTGAGCAGATTCAACAAGGCATGCGAAGAGTCCTGGACAATCTGTAAAAACATCTGCCGCTCTTCATGATCGTTGCTCTGGCGTGCCAAATCGGTCATGCCAATAATGGCATTCATCGGTGTGCGCAGCTCATGGCTGATATTGGCCAAAAATTCACTTTTGGCCCGGTTGGCCGCCTCAGCCCGCTCTTTGGCTTCATACAAAGCCTCTTCCATGCGTTTGCGTTCGATAATTCCCGCCAGGGTATCGGCAATCGCCACCAAAAAAGCCGCCACCTCTGCACTATAGGGCTCCTCGGCAGGCACCTGGAACAACCAGATCCCCAACACCTTGTCACCTGACAAAATGGGTGTCTGATACAAACTGGCCAGCTTTTCCTGGCGCTCAAAACGGACACCCGCCTGCTGCAAACGCTGCATCGCCTCAAAGCCAGCCTCTCTCTGTTGGCGAAAATAGTGAATCTGCCGTTGCAATAACGGTTGATCCAACTCCAGACAAGAGCCGGATAACAGATCCGATTCCGGGGTTCCATCCGATAAAAAGATACAACCACGGGCGCTGTTTGACAGCCAGGGAATGGCCATGACATGGCCAAGAATATGTTCCAGTTGGGCTTTGAGAGGCAGATCCTGCAAAGAGACGCGCAAAACGGTATTGATGGTATTTTGCAAATCCTGATTGCGGCGCATCCGTCGTTCTGCCGCCTTGTGATTGAGCGCCTGTTGCACAACAACAGGCAATAAATTCAAATAATTACGTTCTCGATCCTTGAGCAGATAATCAAAGGCGCCCGCTTTCATCGCCTGAATAGCCACCCCTTCGTCGCCACCGCCAGTCACCACAATGACCGGAATCCCCTGCAAATGGGCAAACAGATCCAGCGCGACACCATCTCCCAAACGATAATCGGTCACCACCACATCAAAAATATCTTGCGCCAAATACTCCTTGGCCTGCAGCAAAGAGTCGGCCATGGTGGTTTTGTAGGCCAACTGCTCCTTTTTTAACAGCCGTTTGAGAGCCATCTGATCGACTGGATCATCTTCCACCACCAATAATCGACAGAGTTGATTTTCCATGGCAATCGGTCTCACGGGCAACAGATGGAATCGTCAAGCAGATGCACTGTCGATTATTGCCAATCGCCAGCGCAAATACAACATCCACAGCGACGGAAAACTGTTTTTTCC
>NZ_RXIU01000419.1 GCF_004217665.1 Candidatus Magnetaquicoccus inordinatus
TGAATCGACAGGAAAGGTAAAGCGATCCCCTTTGGGCGTGTAGACATCGAGCATGTCAGGAAGGACATGGGCATGCACCTCCGACATGCGCAAATCGCTATCACCTAAAGTGGCCAGCAGGCGCATATAGCGGACGGGATCGGGACCGCTGACCCCCCATTCTGCCAAAATGCCCAGGCGGTTGGCCAGCTCATCCTGTTTGCGTACCACCTGAATATTGAGGGGATGCCCATCCCAGATGATGCGGGTGGTGAGGGCATGGAAGCCGTTGACACGCGGTGCGTTCAGATAGTCGCGCACATGTCTGGGCAAAGGTCCAAAATGGCTGTGCATTTTGCCCAAAACCCGCCAGGCAGTCTCATCATCCTCCACCAGCAAACGCAGACGATAGGTGGGCCAACTGATGCGCATCAACTGACCGGTGCCAGGCTGTTCGGTCAGAAAAAAATAGTCACCGACTGTCCTGGCCTCGATGGCATAATCGGTGGCATATCCCGGTTTGAGCACCACAGCAAGTTGCGGAATAATCTGTTCCATGCCCGGTGCACCGCGTGCCTGCATCTCTTCCAGGGTGGCGCGGGCCCGAAAATATTGTACCGGCATCAGATGCGGCAGAATGCGTTCGATCAAGGCGTCGGCCAGAGCCATGATGCCTAAACGGCGCGCCACACCAACATAGATCAAAGCCAGGCTGGCTTTGTTTTTGGCATTGACCTTGCCGTGCACCTCCAAGCTGCCGGAGTTGTGGTAGACATCAAAAATTTTAATCACCAAAACACGCAAATCTTTGGCTGCCGCGCTCAGAATACGGCGATAGGTGGCCGGCAGATCACCGCTGCCGGTTTGCAGGCTGCGAATTTTGGAGAGTGATTGTACAATTTCATAGACATGGGCATCAAACTCCATCAAACGCCGTTCTGGCTCCATATCTTCGGGAGCATCTTCGATGGAGTCGTGGAGCAGTGCAGCACAGGTGCCGGCCACATCGGTCATGCCCCAGGAGAGGGCATGGTGGGCCACTTCAACACAGTGGATGACATAGGGGCTGCCATCCAATTTGCGTACTTGCCCTTGGTGGAAATCTTGCGCCAGTTGTGCGGCATGGGCGATTTTACGGGTTGCTTCCTCGCCGAGCAGGGAGTGACTCAAAGCCAACAGCTCAGCCACTTTTTGTTCGAGGATCTGGATATGATTGGGGTTCATCCGTTGCTCTCTTTCCGTGTTGCGCTGCACCATCCTTCCAGCATGATCCGAGTCTCTGCAGGAAAAAGCAAGTCTTTAGAAAATTTCTTCGTTAGGATGTCAAAGAGAGTTTCCTTGTGGGTGAGAAGCGGGTTACAATAGGTGATACACCTTTTGCTAAGTTTATTGACCGTCACTACTGCAAGGATAGGCCATGATCACTGGATTCTTCAAATGGGTTTTCAAGCAGTTCTTGCCATATGTATTTGGGGCGCTGATTGGGGTAGGTTTCTTTTTCTTGTTGATGTATTTACTACCGATGTTGCCGGAGGGATCTCTTGTTGATTGGTCTT
>NZ_RXIU01000042.1 GCF_004217665.1 Candidatus Magnetaquicoccus inordinatus
TTAAAAAAGATTAAAAGCAAAATCCCAGGGATTCCATCCCTGGACCCGGCCAGGGAGGTGCCCTCCCTGGACCCGCAGTTGTTTTGTCACAGGAATGTCTGGCCCTGCAACGCCAGCAGTCCGGATCGACCGGCTATCTCACCCCACTCAACCCGATGCCGCGGCAGCACAGCTCCAGCCAACGCCGCAAAACTCTCTGCCATGGTGCCGATCTGCATTCCCTCCGCACGCCAAGCCAACAGCAACTGCTCCAGCACCGGCAGCAACTTCATCCCTTCCAACTCTGCATGCAGCGTATAGACATGGCCATAGGGACGTTCTTGACGACTCTCTTGCAACACCGCTTCAGGAAGCTGCTCCACCCCTCGCCCCTCCCTTCCCAACAGCTCATCCAAGGTAGGCAGGGTGGTCGGCAACTGAGGACAACGGAAGGTGCGCCCCTCCATCACCGGCAAAAAGGGGTGTGTGCCACGGGTATCACTGGCATACAGCAATCCCCACTCCTCTTCCACCTCCAGCAGATGGCTGTTCAACTGCCAACCGGCTGCACCATGAGTGGTCGGGGGACCGATAATGGTTTCATGGATGGCCATGGCCTTTTGCAACGCCTCCCGGGTCCATACCTCCCCCTTGTTGGCTGCATAATCCTGCCAGGCCACATGATCATAACAATGGATGCCGCTTTCATGCCCTTCGGCCACTGTCTGCCGCAGCAGCTCTGCCGCCCGTTCGCCAATCTGTGGCCCCGGCAATAAAACACCATACATCAAGGTTTTCCAACCATAATGGCTGAGCACTGAAGTGCGACTGACCTTGCGCAAAAAGCCGGGGCGAAAAATGCGCCGCAAGGCACGGCCGGTATGATCCGGTCCCAGGCTCCACAAAAAGGTGGCGCGCACCTGATGCCGCGCAAACAGACGCAACAGCGCCGGCACCCCCTCCAGAGTGCCACGCAGGGTATCCACATCCACCTTCAGGGCAATGCGCATTCCTTATCCTTCCCGTGCGGCTGTCAGATCATCCTGATCCAGCAGGGCTCCTGCACGCTCCACCTCGGTACGATAGGTGGCAAAGATGCGCCGCAAGGAGGTGGCCAAAGCCACTTTGGGGCTCCATTGCAAATCCTGACAGGTATTGTCAATCCAGGGTACCCGATGTTCAATATCCTGATAGCCTTCGCCATAATAGCGTGCCGAATTGACCTCCACCAACTGCACCCGCCGCAAACCGGGTTGATATTCTGGAAATTCGGCGCCAATCTCCAACATCAGCTCTGCCAGTTCGCGGATGGAATAACCATTACCCGGATTGCCGATATTATAGATCTTGCCACTGGCCACGCCGTTGGGATTTTCAATCACCCGCATCAAGGCATCGATACCATCATCGATATCAGTAAAACAGCGCCGTTGCGAACCCCCATCCACCAATTGAATCGCCTCGCCACGGGCGATATGGCCCAAAAATTGAGTCACCACCCGTGAAGAGCCCTCTTTGGGGGTATGCAGGCTGTCCAGACCAGAACCAATCCAGTTAAAGGGACGAATCAGGGTAAAATCCAACCCCTCTTCCATGCCATAGGCCCAGATAACCCGATCCATCAACTGTTTGGCACAGGAGTAGATCCAGCGTGGCTTGTTGATCGGTCCCAGGATAAAGTTGGATTCATCGGGATGAAAAGCGCTATCGCGGCACATGCCATACACCTCCGAGGTGGAGGGAAAGACCAGGCGTTTGCGATAGCGCACGCAGTCGCGAATGATCGGCAGATTGCATTCAAAATCCAGCTCAAAAACCGCCAACGGATGGCGCACATAGGAGGCGGGTGTGGCAATTGCCACCAGGGGAAGGATCACATCGCATTTTTTGACATGGTACTGCATCCACTCCCGATTGATGGCGATATCCCCCTCAAAAAAGTGGAAGCGCGGATGCGGCAGCAGAGGGGTGATATGGTTGGAGTGCATATCCATCCCATAGACATGCCAATCGGTGCACTCAATTATCCGTTGCGACAGATGGTGGCCGATAAACCCATTGACACCAAAAATCAATACATTCACAACACGCTCTCCTTCTGCACCGGAACCGGCAGCAACGCTTGCGCCTTCGGCCCCCACTGTTGAAACCATGCCGCCTGATCCAGCACTCTCTCTGCCATGCACACCTGGGTCAACTGCAGGCGCAGGCCATCCCGACAATCGGCATAGCACCTGCCCTCCTGCCAATAGAGCCGAGGCCAAACAGTTGCCTCACCTGAGGCCCTTTCTCCCTGATAGTGGCTGCCCAATATGTCGATGCGCTCGCCTTGCAGCATAAAAAAGGCTCCGGGATAGGGGGGAGCCACGGCGCGAATCAGATTATGGATCGGCCACGCTCCTTGCGTCCAATCGATACGGCCATCCTCCGGTCGGCGGCGTCCAAAGTAGCTGCCCTGGCTCAGATCCATGGCTTTGCTCTGCAGAGTGCCGGCCAACATCTCTGGCAGGATACGCCACAACAGTCGTTCGCCCGCACAGACCACCTTTTGAAAGACTTGATGGGCTGTATCGTTGGGCAGAATGGTCACAGCCTCCTGCCCGGCGATGGCTCCGGCATCCGCTTTGCGCACCATCTGGTGCAGGGTGACACCCGTTTCCGCCTCGCCGTGACAAACCGCCCAGTTGATCGGCACACGACCTCGATATTTTGGCAACAGGGATCCATGCAGATTGTAGGCGCCCAAACGGGGTATGGCCAACAGCTCTTCTGACAACATATGCCGATAATAAAAGGAAAAAATATAATCTGGACGACAATCCGCCACCTCGCTGACCACCTCCGGCAGATTGGGATTATCCGGATGAATGACCGGGATTCCTTCGAGATGAGCCAGGGCTGCGACACTGTCAAACCACTGATTTTCATTAGGATCATCTTGATGGGTAACCACCAGGGCTACCCGCACCCCTCTGGCCAGCAAAACTGCCAGAGAGCGTACTCCCACATTATGATAGGCGAAAACAACCGCAACCTTGTCTGTATTCATTGCGGTTCCGCAGCAGGGGAAGGACGTTGCAAGACGGTGCGCACCAGATAGCGTGGACGTTGTTTGGTTTGATGATAGATACGCCCCAGATACTCTCCCATCATGCCCATCCCAAACAGAGAGATGCCAATCAGAAAAAAGAGAATGGCAAACAGGGTAAACAAACCCTCCATCTCCGGGCCGATCACCAATCGGCGAATGGTCAGATAGACCACAAAACAGAAGGAGGCAATGGAAACCCCGATTCCGGTCAGCGAAAAAATCCGCAATGGTGCTGCCGAAAAGCCGGTCATCAGATCAAAATAGAGTTGAATCAAGGAGAACAGGGAGTATTTGGAACGTCCGGCTGCCCGCTCTTCATGTTCGACCACCACCTCGGTGGCATGGCCGGCATAGAGAAAACCCAAGGCCGGAATAAAGGTGAAGGACTCCTGCGAGGACAACAAGGGGGCAATGACATCCCGATGATAGCCACGCAACATACATCCCTGATCGGTGATGCGAATACGGGTCAGACGTTCGCGCAGATGGTTCATCAAACGTCCGGCAACCTGACGCCACCATACATCCTGACGCTTGCGGCGGATACTGCCCACATAATCATAGCCTTCATCCATTTTGGCGATAATCTTGGGAATCTCCTCCGGGGGATTTTGCAGATCGGCATCCAAGGTGATGACATAGCGCCCCAGGCTGTGGCTGAAGCCAGCCATCACCGCCGCATGCTGACCAAAATTGGTCTTCAGGATGACCACGCGGGTCCGATCTGGGCGCGTCTGAAACTGCTGTTGCAGCAGCCAAGCTGTGCGATCCCGACTGCCATCATCGACAAAAATAATCTCATAGGAGCGACCCAGGCCATCCATCACCGTGAACAAACGCTGAAACAATAATGGCAAGACCGGCTCTTCATTATAGACTGGAATGACAATGGAAATTTCCGGCTGATAATCCACCGCTGCAGACATGCTCTCCCTCACTCTTTCACTCATTTTTCTGGCGGCCTGCGCAAGCGGCCCGCATCACTCTTTTCCCTGGCATGCTGTTCAGCCAGCCATCAGCGCCGCAATATTCTGGGCGACAATCTCCACATCTTCATCCGGCATGGTGGGATATAACGGCAAAGAGAGTACCGTATTGCCCATCTGCTCGGCCAGCGGATACATTCCCGGACGATAAGCAAATGTTTCAGCAAAATAGTGCGTCAAATGCACCGGACGATAGTTGACCATGACACTGATTCCCCGGCTTTGCAACGCCTGCAACAGATAATCCCGCTCTTTCCCCTCTACCAAAATCGGAAAGAGATGGTGGGCATGTACTGTATTCTGGGCGGTCGGTGCCAGCAAACGGATACCGGGAACTGCCGACAACAACTCCCGATAACGATCGGTCAACTGCCGACGCCGCAGCAGATTACGTTCCACCCGCTCCATCTGCGGCAGCAAAATCGCCGCCTCAATGTTGCTCATATTATATTTCCAGCCCATCAAGGCCATATCCCAGTGCTGATAGCCCTTTACTGTGCGTTCTGCACCACTGCGGGTCATGCCGTGCAAGCGCAACAACAGCAATTTTTGATACAGTTCGCTATCATTGGTAGCCAGAGCTCCGCCCTCGCCACAGGTGATATTTTTGGTGGCATAAAAGCTGAAACAGGCCGTATTGCTGGCCCCAGCGGGACGAATACCCCGATCCTGCCCTTCCAGGCAATGGGCTGCATCTTCGATGATGGCCAAGCCATGCCGTTCGGCCACCTGACGCATGGCCACCATATCACACATCCGCCCATACAGATGGACCGGCAAAATCGCCTTGGTACGCGGGGTCAGGGCAGCTTCGATCTGTGCAACATCCAGATTGCCGGTCTCCGGCTCAATATCGACAAATACCGGCGTGGCTCCTGCCTCCAAAATTGCCGTCGAGGTGGCAATAAAGGTCATCGGAGTGGTGATCACCTCATCGCCCGGACCAATGCCCAAAGCCAATAAAGAGAGGTGCATCGCCCCGGTGCAACTGGTCACCGCCAAGACATGCCGACATCCCAAATAGTCGGCCATCCGGCGCTCAAAACGTTCTACCGTCTCTCCCGTGGTCAAGATCGGATGACGCAACGCTGCCGATACCGCATCAATCTCTTCCTGGCCCAAATCATGTCGAAAAAAAGCCACCTTGAAACTCATCGTCCTGCCATCCCTCTCATCCACGCGCCTTTTGCCATCATACTGTCGTTAACCTCAGCAAGCGGGCTGATTTTCCTGCCCTTTGCCCTGTCGGTCAAGGAATTATCCGCCTTGTACACTGCTGCCCTTTGCAAAGCGAAGCAGAATGAAGTGGAATAGAGCTGACAGCGCCCCTGCCAATGCGTGGAAATGTGCAGCAAGTGCTCCTGCCGATCCGCCAACCCACTCCCTTTGTTCCGGCAGAAAGAGGAACAACCATGTATCGTATTCATCGCTACCTGTTCCGTGAGTGCGCATTCACCTCGCTGATCGCACTCCTGGTGCTCTCTTTTATGGCCATGCTGCCGCAGTTTTTGCGTCTGGTTGACCTGTGGGTCAACCGGGATATGCCAGTCTCTGTCCTGGGCACCATGATCTCCCTCTCCATGCCGAAAATTTTATTGACCACCATCCCCATGGCCCTTCTGGTAGGCATCTTGCTCACTCTCGGTCGCTTGGCCCAGGAGAGTGAACTGGTCGTCCTCAAAGCCTGTGGCATCAGCCCCCTGCAAATTCTGCAACCTGTTGCCCTGCTCGCCCTGCTCTATACCATGCTGGCCCTGGCTTTGAGTACCCTCTGGCTGCCGCGTGCCTACCACCATTTTGCCTCGCTCAAACAGGCACTGCTCTCCTCCACCACTCTGGCCCTGAAACCACAAGCCTTCAGCCATAACATTCCCGGCTTGACCCTCTATATCGAGGAGCAGGATCCGCAAACACAGCTTTTGTATGGTTTGCTGATCCATGACCGGCGCAAAGCGGAAACCCCCATCACCTTGACCGCCCGTCGGGGCGAAATCCGCTCCCTGCCCAGTGGAGAGACCATTCTCTACCTTCAGGAGGGAACACGCCATCAAAGCCTCCCTGAGCAACACTATCGCGCCTTGCGTTTTGCCACTTATCAGATGGATCTGGGCATCGCCCTCGGCAGCAAAAGCAAAGCCAGCCAAAAACAGCTCGATGAACTCTCCCAAGAGGAGTTGAGCCAAATCATGCGCGAAGCATCCCCGAAAGAGTCCTATGCCGCCTGGATGGAGTGGCATCGCCGCTTCTCCTTCCCCACCGCCACCCTGATTCTTGGTCTGTTTGCGGTGCCACTGGGTCTGCAACAATCACCTCGCTCGGGACGCAGCTATGCCCTGGTGGTGGCTGTGTTGACCCTGATTATCCATTTTGCCCTGCTCTCGGTCGGCGAAACCTTGGCCCGCAAACAGATCATCACCCCCATCCTCGGCTTCTGGATGCCCAACCTGTTGATGGCCAGTTTGACCCTCTATGTCATCACCATCACCCATCAGTGCCGACCATTTCTCTGGGCCAACTGGCTGGGCAACAGCCTGGCCAATCTGCCGCAACGGCTGCTCGCTGCCCCCCAGGATAAATAGTCACCATGCCTATCCTCTTTCTCTATCTGCTGCGCCTCTTCCTGGTCGGTATGGGTCAAATTATCGGCTTGTTTATTGGTCTCTTTCTGCTGATCGACGGCATCGAAAGTATCCGCCGCTTTGCCCTGAAACCCGCCTTCAATTGGGCCGACATGTTCTGGATGATGCTCTGTCGGCTGCCCGATTTTATCACCCTGCTCTTTCCCTCCATCACCCTGCTTGCCGTGTTGATTGTCCTGGCCCGCCTCTCCCGGCAAAATGAAATCACCGTCATGCGCGCCAGTGGCATCTCCCTCTATCGCATCCTGATCCCCTTCCTGCTTGGCGGTCTGCTCATCGCCTCCACCCAACTGCTCCTGCGTGATCAACTGGTCCCCTGGAGCAAACGACTCGCGCAAAATCTTGAAGATCGGCTGCTGGGACAAGAGAATCCCAGCCCTACCGATATGGATAATCTGTGGCTCAAGGTCTGGACCCAACAAGGGGGGCGACAGTTGCTCCATGTGCAACAACTGCTACCCGACCAGCGCGTTCTGCTGAACCTCTCCCTCTACGAATGGGATGCGGATCATAAACTGCGCTCGCATATTCAAGCACGCAGCGCCCATATGGTGAAAGGGGAATGGATCCTCAACCAAGGCATCCGCTACCAATATGAACCAACCCTTGTGGCTGAACGGTTTATCCAACTGCCCTGGCCTGCCATCCTCGGCAGTGACCAACTCAATCGCACCGCCATCAATCCCGATTTTCTCACTTTTGAGCAACTGAATCGCCTGATTGAACGCACCGAACGCGAAGGCTATGACGCCACGCGCCTGCATGTTTTGCTGCACTCCCGTTTTTCGCAACCGGCGACCACCCTGGCTGCCATCCTGCTGGCCTTCCCTTTTACCTTGCGCCTGCCCCGCCGTGGTGGTATCACCCGTTCCCTGTTGCTTGGCCTCTTGATCGGCTTTACCCTGTTTGTCGTCGCCGATCTGGCGCAAGCCCTCGGTCTGGGAGGACGGCTGCCGCCACCCTTGGCCGCCTGGGCTCCTGTCTGCTTTTTTGCTGGCCTTGGTGGCTTCCTGCTGATCCACCTCGCCGATCCAAAACGTCAAGGTTAACCGGAGTTTCTATGCAAATCCCCATTCGCTCCTTTCTGCCTGCTGATCCCCCTCTCGCCCCCATGCTCTTTTCCCGTCGGCCCATCGTCCATCGCTTCTGGCTGACCGGCCTGCTCGCCGCCTGGATCGGCATCGCTCTCGGTTTTTGGCTCTGGGCCAGCCAACAGGGTCTGCTCGGCATCCCGGAAGCCTGGTCCACCTTAAAAATCTGGCATGCCCGCCTGCAAATTGAACTTTTTCTCGGCTCCTTTCTGCTCGGCTTTGCCCTGCAGTCCGGTCCCCATGTCATCGGTGGCCAACCACCTTCTCCCCTGCCTTTGCTGCGCCTGCTCGCACTCCTGCAGATCGGCTTTCTGCTCTCCCTGCCCCTCTTCCCCGCATGGCCTGCCTGGATCGGAGCGCTTTTGGTCAGCGCCGCCTACCTTGCTGCGGTCTATTTTTTGGCCCGCATCACGGCAAGCGGTGATCCTCTGCGTCGCCTGTCGCGCGGTATTCCCTTGACCGCCTCTTTCCTGCCCATGGCCATCGCCCCTTGGCTGCCCTTGGACGAACCCTCTGTCGCCCTCTGGATTCTCTTTTGTGGACCAGTAACCAGCGCCCTGGTCGCCGCCCAACAGTTGATCCAAAATGTGCTCGCGGGCCAACATCTGCGGGGAAATGCTGCGCGCCTCTTCGCCGCCCTCCTCCTCGCCTCCTGGAGCTTGACCACCCTGGCCGCCTTTTTTCATCCCCAGCTCTGGTTTGCTGCCGGAGCGGCCTGGCTGAGCCTCTTTGTCCACTTTCTCAGCGCAACCCGTTTCCTGCAGGCCGTCCGGCAACAGGCTCTGACCTCGATTCAACTGACCCTCCTGCTCGGCTTCGCCGCTGCCCTCCTGGCCGCCAGCAGCCTGCTTGTGCCCCAACTCATCCCCCAGGATGGCACACTCCACCTGCTCGGTGCCGGCATGTTTACCCTGCTTATCCTCGGTGTGGCCGCCCGCGTGGTCAGCTTTTTTTCCGGCATCCAGGCCATCAACGACCGCCTGCTCAGCTATCTGCTTCTGCTCTGGAGCCTGATCGCTCTGTTCAGAGTCGCCTCGGCCAGCGGTTGGTCTCCCGGCTCCCCGCTGCTGGCGCTGCTCTTGCTCTGCGGATCTCTTCTGTTCGCCTTCTGGTCGGCCAGAGTACTGCTCTGCCTGCGCAAAATCAGCCAGAAAATCACCCCTGATCTGTTATACAAATAATATCATACAGGAGAAGAGAGCATGTTTGGCAGATTCCTCCTCGGTAGCGGCTATCCATTACGTGGCCTCTCCTTGCTCAAACAACCGGGCATCCGGCGCTTTGTGATCATCCCTCTGACCATCAACACCCTGCTCTTTGCCGGTGGTCTCTATGCCTTTTTTGGCAACCTGTTGGCCATGACCAATTGGGTAAACAGCTTTTTACCAAGCTGGCTGCATTGGTTGCAGTGGCTGTTGGCGCCCCTGCTCATTCTGACAGTTCTGACCACGCTGTTTTTTACCTTTTCCATGATGACCAACCTGCTTGCCGCCCCCTTCAATAGCCTGCTTGCCGAACAGGTGGAATATCATTTGACCGGTCGCTATCCCAGCGGCACCCCTTTTACGACACAATCCCTGCTGGTCAAAACCATTCCCCTGCTTGGTAACGAACTCAATAAAATTCTCTACTCTCTGCTCTGGATGATTCCCTTCCTGCTTCTGTTTATCCTGCCGGTGGTGCATCTGGCAGCCCCTTTTCTCTGGCTGCTCTATTCTGCCTGGATGTTGGCTGTGCAATATCTTGACCTGCCAATGGGTAACCATGAGTGGAGCGGCAGAAGAGTGCGCCAGGCATTACGCCAACAAAGAGCACTCTCATTGGGGTTTGGTGGCATGGTCCTGCTGCTCAACACCATCCCCTTGATCAATTTTCTGGCCATGCCCGCCTGTGTGGTGGGAGCGACTCTCCTGTGGGTGGAACAGTTGGCAGCCAAAGAGGGTGACCCGGTTTGAAAAAATGGAGCTTTGAAAAAAACAGAAGTAGATTTATTCACAAGCTCGGAGAGTTTGTACAAACTCCCCAGCTTATCCAAAACGCCTGACGGCCACCTGTTGGACGGCAGCGAGCAGCTCTTTTTTGCTGATTGGTTTGGCCAGATGTTGATCACAGCCGGCAGAGAGACTTTCGGAGGCTTTCTCTGTACCCGCGTGCGCACTGAGAGCGATGATGGCCAAAGGTGTCGCTCCTTGTTGTGCTTCCCGCTGCCGGATGGCCCGGGTCAGCGCATAACCATCCATTTTGGGCATTTCAATATCGGTCAACAACAGATCCCACGCCCCCGCGCAAATCCGCTGTAGCGCCTCCTCACCATTATTGACTATCTCCAGACTGTGCGAACTCTTTTTCAGATAACTGGCAAACAACAGTTGATTTTCTGCTGAATCCTCGGCCAACAAAATACGCAAGCTCTGAACTGGGGCATCGCTTGTTCCCACACCCGGCGCCGCACTTTGCAGTGGTTGCTCCATCTTGCGCAGCGGCAGGGTAAAAGAAAAACAACTGCCCACCGCCACTTGACTCTCCACCCACATCCGCCCGCCCATCAACTCCACCAGTCTCTTGCTGATGGCCAAACCCAACCCTGTCCCCCCATATTGGCGGGTGATACCGGAATCGGCCTGGGTAAAATGGTCAAATATTCTTTGCAGATGCTCTTCGGCAATACCGATTCCGCTATCGCGCACCTGGAACAGAAGGGCCTGCTCTGCTGCCGTATTATCCCTCTGCACAGAGAGGCGAATCGCACCCACATGGGTAAATTTCAGGGCATTGCCGAGAAGATTGATCAAAATCTGCCGCAACCGCCCCTCATCCCCCAGGATGCGGTCTGGCACATCCGCCGCAATATCTGCATGCAGGGATAAATGTTTTTCTGCTGCCGCCACCTGCAGCAAATGGACAATCTCCTCCACCACTCGCGCGGGCGCATAGAGCACATTGGACAAGGTAAAACGTCCTGCCTCCATCCGTGAAAAGTCCAAGACATCATTGATCACCCCCAACAGGGCCTTGCCTGAACGATTCATGCTCTCCAACAGACGGCGCTGCTCGGCATCCAGCTCACTCTCCAAAAGCAGCTCCGACATCCCCAAAACCACATTCATCGGGGTGCGAATCTCATGGCTCATCGCCGCCAAAAATTCACTCTTGGCCCGTGTTGCCGACTCCGCTTTCACTTTTGCTTGCTGCAAAACCTGTTCTGTGCATTTTTGCTCGGTAATATCGGTAGAAACACCACTCAAACCCCAAACATGTCCCTGCTCATCGAGAATGGCGCGCTTTGCTTCCAGATATACCCGCGTCTCCCCCTTGTGCAGAGGTGTAACCACTCTCTCCACCCTGCTCGGCTCAGCAGTGGATAACACCTGCTTGTCTACCGCAATCAATGCGGCCAAATGATCTTCAGAGGTAAAAAACTCCTCATCCCGTCTGCCAAACAACTGTTCGGCAGAACAGCCAAACAGTTGCAAGGTCAGACGATTGGCATAGACATAACGACGCTGCCGATCCTTGATATAGATGTATGCCTCCACATCGTTCATGATGTCGGAAAAGCGCTTGTTTTTTTGCAGCTCATCGTGAAAGCGGGCTGTCATCTGCTGGGCCATGCGCAAGGCCCGACGCCGTCCACTGACCAGCAACCACACCAAAACCGCCAACAGGATCGTGGACAACACCCCGGAAACCAAAACAAAAAGCGGTCGTTGCGCATCCAGACGCGCCTCAAAACTCTCCCGCGATGTGATAAGTATGGTCCAGATCCGATCCGTCATTTCCAAACGTTGATGCAAAGTGAACAGATTGCTCTTCTGCATTTGTGCCGCAAGCGATTTATCCGAATCATAGAGCACATTCTCCGACACCACACAATCGCAATCATAAATTTCCAAATCAAAATCGGTCGGAAAGGCCCCCAGAATACCCGCCATCAACTCTTCCATGCGAAAGGCGGCATAGGCCCATCCCAATAGCCGTTCTTGCCTCTCCTGCAGCGTGACCGGATGATGGCCTTGCCGGTAAATCGGCATGAACAAGACAAACCCCACCTGCTCTTTGCCGATCTCATCTTCTTGCACCAGAGTCACTTTGCCGGAAATTGACGGCAACCCCCCATCTCTGGCCTGCTCCAAGGCTTTGCGGCGCACGGCATCGGAATAGAGATCATAACCAAAGGCTCTGGCATTGCGACTGTTGAAGGGCTCTACATACAAAACAGGAGAGTAGAAAGGGCGCTCTCCTTCTGGCCACACCCAATAATCGCTGTATCCCTCCTGCCGCACTGTTTGTACCCACCGCTCTTTCTTGTCATGGGGCAGCCAGTGCAGATAACCGGTCGCCTGGATGCCTGGATAGCGTTTCTGCAGTTGCAATGCCTCCACATAGCGACGAAAATCCTCTCTTTCGACCTCCTCCAAAATATCAAACAAACCACGCACACCACGCAACACCTGCTCATAGGCGACCATCCGCTGCTGGATGCGTTGCACAATCTCGCGGGCTTGATAATCAAAGTCACTCTGCAAGTTGCGCTGCACACCCTGCAGGGCAAAATCATACCAAAACCAGGTGACAGCCAGACCCAGAACAGCAACCACAGCAGGCAACCACAGCAAGAGACGGTTGACCGGTAAAGGTTCCGCCCCCTTTGGTTTGGCAGCTTCCGATCTGTTCAGCGACTGCAGCAACAGGCCAGCAAAACGGCGATAAAGATAGGCGCCCAGCAGCAACAAAAACAGCAAGAATAATATAATAGAAAAAATGTTTTTCAGGCTGTGCGCTCTTTGCTCATCCGGCAGCTCCGGCAACATGACCCACCGGCTTTGGATCTGTCGATGCTCTTTTGCTGTCAACTCCGCCAAGGCTTTATTGAATAGTTCCCGCAAGATCGGCCAATCGCTGCGTACTGCAAAACTCAGATGATAGATAAAATCGCTCTCTCCGGCACTACGCAGATTGGTAATATGCAGCCGCTGGGTCCAATAACCTGCCGTCGCCCGATTCAGAAAGGTGGCATCCACCTCTCCCAGAGAGAGGGCAGTCAACAGCGTCTTGACATCGTCATACCAACGAAAGCGGATCCGCGGATTTTTGTTCTGCATCTCTTCGTTGATGGCCCAACCCTTGATTCCCGCTACAACTTTCCCGGAGAGTTGGTGCAGCATCTCCTTATTGGTGAGTGCTCTGGAAGCAAGCGTTGTGCCCTGGCGCAACAACAACAGATCGGGAAAATCGGCATAGGCGTTGGTAAACAGCAGATAGCGCTCCCGTTCGGCAGTGGGAGTGGCAACGGTGACCAGATCCGCCTCCTGGCGTTCCACCATGGCCAAAGAGGCGGCCCAGGAGGTGGTTGGCATGCTCTCGATGCGCAAGCCCAACAGATCTGCCACTTTATGCAAGGTTTCCGAGGCGATTCCCTCTATATTGCCGTCGGCGTTGCGAAACTCAAATGGGGCATAATCGGGATCGGGAGCATGGCGCAGCACAGGATGGTTCTGCAACCAGGCCCGCTCTTCCGCAGTCAGTTGCAACTCCGCCCAGGCAGGCGGCAACAGAGCCAACCAGCACAACAGCACCAACCCTCCGCAAGCAAACAGTTGCCGGAAACGGAATACGGGAGGGAATAGATGGTTCATATACTTGCTGATAGACACCATGCCACCTGGGCACACCGAGAAGGGGTCAGAATCGTTCGGCAACCCGCCCACCCATACGAATAAAAATGAAAATCACTCTATGAATCATTTATCCGCAAACAGAAGAGACTTTTACCCACTCTCTGGGCAGATCGAGTTGTTCTGCATCATTCTAGCGAAAGCAGTTTTACATCGCATCCCATGGAAATGCTACGTTTGCTGAACATCTCTTTGCGCCAGCCGCAACGCCCAGGCAATCTCCTCTTGCACCTCTGTCTCTCTTTCACGTTGCCCCTGTTCTTGCAACCACAACCGTGGCGCACTGCCCCACGGTTCGCCATCCTGTTGGCTCAATAAACGACCAATGCCCCAGGCGGCATGTCCGCGTACCAGAGCCGCTTCATGCTGCAACAGTTGCTGCAACAGCGGTAACGCCTGCAACGATCCCCAATTGCCCAAAGCCACCGCCACGTTACGCAACCAGCGCAGCCAACCCAGACGACGCATGGGCATCTGCCGTGACCACTCCCGAAAGGCGCTTTCGGTCAGCGAGCCACTCTGCAACAACTCTGGAGCCAACCACTCCAGCCGTGGCAACCAGGTCGGATGCCGAGTGACTGTGGCAAACCGATTCCAAGGACAAGCTGTCACACAATCATCACAACCATACAGACGCCTGCCCATGGCGATGCGATCGGCATGGGCCAGCGGACCAGCCCATTCTATACTCAGATAGGCCAAACAACGCCGGGCATTCAAGCGATAGGGTTCAGCCAAGGCATCGGTCGGACAGGCCTGCAGACAGCGCTGACACTCCCCGCAATGATCGCGCAGCGGTTGATCTGCTGGCAAAGCCAAAGGCAACAACAGCTCGGCCAACAACAACCAGCAACCGTGCTGTGGCGAGACCAACAACGAATTTTTGCCCTGCCATCCCAAACCCGCCGCCACCCCCAACGGCTTTTCCATGATCGGCGCACTATCCACCAGCAACCGACTCTCTATCCGTTCTCCCAAGAGCTGGTTCAACCACTCCCACAGACGGCGCAGCCCCCCCTTGAAGACATCATGATAATCCTGGCGTCGGGCATGCACTGCGATATAGCCACAACCATCTTGATGTTGTGCTCTCTCCTCTTGCGGATAGGGACGACTGCTGACCCCCAAAACCACCACCGTCTGTGCCTCTGCCAACAAGCGCTGCGGATTTTGCCGTTTCTCGGGCTCGCGAGCCAGCCATGCCATCTCTCCATGGCAACCCGCCTGCAACCAGGAATCAAGAGCTTCCGCATGCGGTGGCGGAACTGCAGCGGCAAAACCCACCACATCAAAACCTTCTTTATGTGCCTGCTGGCGAATCAATTCTTTTAATTGATGATCTGTAATTACTTTACTGTTTATCATTGCCCCTGTACAGCCCTGTCAGTGGGAGAGAAAAAAAGAAATTCCTGGAAGAAAAAGCTAGACGTTTGCTGTTCAATCCTTCATAATGCAGTGCAGCATTTTACTATATTGAAATGTTTATTTTGTGGCATGAGCAAAAATTTACTATAGATCAAAATTCTCCCGGAGACACAACCTCCCGGAACGGGAACAGCTTGCTGCAAGGAGGAGTTATGAGAAAGCATGACCTGGTCATCGTCGGTGCCGGATTGTCGGGAATGCGCGCCGCCCTGGAAGGGGCCAGAGCAGGAATCGATGTCGCCATTATCAGTAAGATCCATCCTTTGCGCAGCCACTCCTGCGCCGCCCAGGGTGGGGTAAATGCCGCCATCGATCCCAGGGACTCCCGCGAATCCCACACCTTTGACACCGTCAAAGGTGCCGATTATATCGGCGACGAAGATGCGATTCAATTGATGTGTCATGAAGCGCCAGAAGTGATTTTGGAGATGGACCGCATGGGCACCCCATTCTCCCGCCTGGAAGATGGCAGCATTGCCCAACGTCCTTTCGGTGGAGCCAACTTTGACCGTACCTGTTATGCCGCTGACCGCACCGGTCAGGTGATGCTGCATACCCTGTGGGAGCAGTTGGTGAAAGCGCAGGTCAAGGTCTATGAAGAGTGCGCCATTTTGCGCCTGGTTGCCAACAAAGAGGGACGTGCCGCTGGTGTAGTGGTCTATGACATCAAAACCGGCGAAGTGTTCCCGGTTGGCGGCAAGGGAATCCTGATTGCCAGCGGTGGCTATGGACGGGTCTATCATTCCAACACCAACGCCACCACCAATACCGGTGATGGCATGGCATTGGCACTGCGGGCTGGCGCTCCCCTGGCAGATATGGAGTTTGTACAGTTTCATCCCACCGGACTATTGACCACCGGTGTTCTGGTCACCGAAGGGGCTCGTGGCGAGGGGGGCTACCTGATCAATATCCACGGAGAGCGCTTCATGGGCAAATATGCTCCGAAGAAGTGGGAACTGGCCTCTCGTGATGTGGTTGCCCGTGCCGAACAGACAGAGATCATCGAAGGGCGCGGTGAAAATGGCGCCATCTTCCTCGATCTGCGACACCTGGGTGCGGAAAAAATTCTCGAACGTCTGCCGCAAATTCGCCAATTGGCCATGGATCTGGAGGGGGTTGATCCCATCTACAAGCCGATTCCCGTGCGTCCCACGGTGCACTATTCCATGGGCGGCATTCGTACCGACAAATGGGGCGCCTCCCCCATGCCGGGTCTCTTCGCCGCGGGAGAAGCGGCCTGTGTCTCGGTACACGGAGCCAACCGTCTGGGCGGCAACTCCCTGCTGGATACCGTCGTTTTTGGCAAAATTACCGGCAAATATGCCAGCCAGTTTGTCAAAAATGAGCCACACCCCGACTTTCCGGAAGAGACCGTCGCCGAGGTCAAGGCTCAGATCCAAACCCTGAAACAGGGCAAAGGACAACGTGCCCCCGCTTTGCATACGCAGATGTCGCAAGCCATGAACATGCATTGTGGGGTGTTCCGCACTCCGGAAGGGATGCAGCAGATGGTTGACCTGATTCCAGAGCTGCGCCGGGAATATGCCCAAGTCAGCGTCCAGGACCAGTCCAACATCTTTAATATCGATCTGTTGCGCACCTTGGAAATGGGTAACATGCTTGATCTGGCCGAATGTATCGCCAAAGGGGCCCTGGCGCGTCAGGAGTCACGCGGAGCCCAATCCCGTACCGATTTTCCCGAACGGGATGACCAAAACTGGCGCAAACATACCATCACCCATTGGGATAGCCATAAAGGGGAAGTGGTGCTCTCCTACGAACCGGTTCGCACCCTGGGTCTCCCTGAGTTTGAGCCAAAAGCCCGCTCCTACTAGGATGGTTATTCCGATTTCTGATTGCTACTGGAGGCATGTATGCCCGTTTATACCTTCCGCATTCAACGCAACCAAAAAAATGCTCAGGGCACCCTGGAGAGCCGTTACCAGGAGTATACCCTGGAGTTGAATGAAACCACTACCGTTTTGAACGCTCTGGAGGAGTTGAAAGGCAACCAGGATGGTACCTTGACCTTTCGCCAATCCTGTCGTTCGGCCATCTGCGGCTCCTGCGCCATGAAGATCAGTGGGCGCACCCGCCTGGCCTGCAAAACCCATGTCGGCTCGGTTGCCCGCGATGGGGTCATCGAATTGGCCCCCATGGCCAATCAACCAGTGCTCAAAGATCTGGTCATCGACATCGGACCCTTTTTTCGCAAGGTCCACCAGATCAAACCCTACCTGGAAGAGGGCCCGGAAAAAGCCACTACTGTCGAGCGCTCCTCCTATGATCAGGTCAATCATGTGACCCAGTGTATCATGTGCGGTTGCTGCTACTCCGACTGCACCATGAAAGAGGTCAGCGAAGAGTTTATCGGCCCCGCAGCCCTGGCCAAAGCCTTCCGCTTTGTCTCTGATCCCCGCGAAGGACAAAAAACCGCCCGTCTGCAGGAGCTCTCCGAACCAGGCATGATGTGGAGCTGCACCCGCTGCGCCATGTGCATCGACAGTTGCCCCAAGGATGTCAAACCCATGGAAGCCATTGTCAAACTGCGTACTCGTGGCATGCAAAAAGGTTTTGTCGATGGTCCCGGCCCCCGGCACGCCCTGGCCTTCCATCAGGATATTCAAAAATGGGGTGACTTGAATGAATTTACCCTGTTGCAACGTACCGTCGGCATCTTGGGCTCCATCGCTGAGTTGGGTACCGCCCTGCACCTGTTGAAAAAAGGCAAAATTCCCTCCCCGTTCCCGCATCAGGCGCAAGGGGTGGAACAGTTGCAAAAAATCTACAAATTGCTGGAACAAAATCCCATCGATGTGGAAACCAAAGCCAAAGAGGTTGTCCCTGAATAAGGGCGGTCCAATAGGAGGAATATAATGTCTCTGGAATTTGCCTATTATCCTGGTTGTGCCGCCAAACAGGTGCAAAAAGAAGCGGATTGGGCAGCACGCGCCGTTGCCCGTGAATTGGGAATCACCCTGCATGCCATGCCGCAAGCCACCTGCTGCGGCGCCGTCAGCCTGCGCGAAAGCAAACCGGCCTTCTCTCTGGCAGTCGCCGCCCGCATCCTCTCCGAGGCCGAAGCACAAGGACGGCATCTGGCAACCATCTGCAACACCTGCCTGCAGACCCTGAGCCATGCCAACTATCGCTTCAAAAATGAGCCGGAGTTGCTGGAAAAGATCAACAGCGTCATTGTTCAGGCCGGTGTGCGTGCCTATAAAGCCTCGATCAATGTCTATCATCTGCTCTGGGTGATTACCGATCAGGTGGATCCGGCCCTGCTGCGGCAGAAGATTAAAAAACCGCTCAACGGCATGCGGGTCGCACCCTTCTATGGCTGCCATAATTTGCGCCCTGCGGAAATTCTGGTTGCCAAAGGGGGCGAAAGCGCCGATCATCTGGATCGTTTGATCCAACTGCTGGGTGGTGCGCCGGTTGCCTATAATGGCCATGATAAATGCTGCGGCTTCCATGTCATGCTCTCCGATGCCACAGAGATGCGCACCATGGTTGCCAAAAACTGCTTGAGCGCCAAGGATGCTGGCGCCGAGGTGATGATCTCTCCCTGCACCCTCTGCGATATGGCCATGGGTGCCTATCAAAAACCTGCAGAAAATGCTGTGGGCAAAGAGATCAATCTGCCGGAGATGAATTTTGCGCAACTGCTCGGTCTGGCCATGGGTATCAATCCCGATACTCTGGGCATCAGCCGCCTGCATGTGGATCCCAGTGCCGCCCTGGTCGCCCGCAAAGTGTTATAACTCTGCCAAGGGGACCAGTGAGCTGCTTTACCTCCTGGTCCCCAACACGCAATGATCCTTCCCCTGACCCCCGATCTGCTGCACTCCGGCACCAATCTGCTGTTCGACTTTGTCGGACTGCCCTCCCCGCTCTTTTTGCAGCAGCCCCTGACCTGCCTGCACACCAAACAGCCAGAAGAGGTTGTACCGTTGCTGCACCAAGCCGAAGAGGCCGCCCGCAGCGGACACTGGGTGGGTGGTTTTCTCACCTATGAGGCCGCTGCCGCCTTCGACCTGCCTGTATACAACCCCGGTCCACTGCCCTTGCTCTGGCTGGCCATCTGCCGCCATGCCCAAGCCGCCGCCCTCCTGCCCCCCCCACAGTGGCTCCCCCCTACCCTGACTCTCACCTGTGCACCCAGTCGCTATGCCGAGGATCTGCAAACCATTCTCGAACATATCGCCCGTGGCGACAGCTATCAGGTCAACTATACCCTCTCCGGCCAGCTCGGCGCTTGCAACCCGGCCAGCCTCTTTCTCGCCTTGCAAAGCAGCCATCGCCATCCCTATGCCGCCTGGATCAACTGGCAGGATCTGCAGATCGCCTCTCTCTCCCCGGAGCTGCTGCTGCAGCGCCAGGGGCAGCAACTGTTGACCGCCCCGATCAAAGGCACCTCTGCCCGCTTTTTGGATCCCCAACAGGATGCCCGTGTCGGTCAAGAGATGGCCGACTCCCCAAAAGAGCGTGCCGAGCATGTGATGATCGTCGATATGGCACGCAACGATCTGGGCCGTGTCTGTGAAAGCGGCTCGATTCATGTGGAACAGCTCTTTGCGCGCCGCCTTTTTGCCAGTGTGCAACATCTGGAAAGTCGGGTATATGGCCGACAGCGCGCCGCTCTCACCTGGCCACAACTCATGCGCTCCCTCTTTCCCGCCGCTTCCATTACCGGCGCGCCTAAATATCGCACCATGGAGATCATCCGCCAGTTGGAGCAGCGTCCGCGGGGCATCTATACCGGCAGCCTCTTTCTCCTGCAACCGGGAGGAGATCTGATCAGCAACGTGGCCATTCGCACCTGCTGTTGGCAGCACAATCAGGCAGGAGAGATCGGTTTGGGAGGCGGCATTGTCGCCGACTCGCAAGTAGCACGCGAATGGCAAGAGCTTGCCGACAAAAGCCGCTTTTTGCATCAATTGCCACCAGAGCTGTTGTTGATTGAAACCTTGTTGCTGCAAGCGGATGGCACGCTACGCGATGCGACAGCCCATTGGCAGCGGCTGCAGGCGTCAGCCCAGGCTCTGGGATTTGTCTGTGACCGGGAGCAGCTTGCCCAACAACTGCAGCAACAGCTTGCCGAGTGGCGACAGGAGCAAGCGGAGGAGTGGATTGTGCGGGTGAGTCTCTCTGCAGCGGGTCAGGTGACGCTGCAACGTCGCCGACGACCCACACCTCTTTGCCATCTGCAGGTACAGTTGGCAGCTCAGGCAGTGGATCGCTTGGATCGG
>NZ_RXIU01000420.1 GCF_004217665.1 Candidatus Magnetaquicoccus inordinatus
ACAGCGCACGGCGCCTTGTTAAACCATATCACTGCTGGTGCCAATAGTGCCAATTTTCAACCGATGAATATCAATTTTGGCCTCTTTCCTGAGCCACCACCTGCTACGCGCAAAAACGACCGGAAAGGGGCTCTGGCAGAGCGCGCTTTACAAGATCTGCAATGCTGGATCGGCAAAAATGCTTGACATTGTTTCTGTTGTGTAATAGAAGGGTCAAAGCCGGTCAGAAAGCCGGTGGGGATTTTTCCGCACCGCAAACATACGTTAATCACAAAATTGGATTGAAATTTGCTTTAACCAGGTTTCGCTCTGCTTTTGTGTAAGTTACGTCAATCTGATGACTGTGAGAACGAAGATCATGCTCGTTTCCCGGAAAACCCAGAAGTTCCTGCTTGCCAAAGACTCTTCCCTGATGGAATCGCGCCTGCTCTCGCAGCGCGCGCTGCGTTATTTGCGCTTGCGTCGCTTTTTATATCTGCTGTTGGCAATGGGTATCGTGACGTTGGTAGCGGTGCAACAGGTTTCTGATGCCAGTACGCGGCAGCATCAAAGTGCTTCCGATTATTTGACATGGTTATTGCGTGGCGATGATGCGCGCTCAACGGCGAAAAGTGAACGAGCAGTGCCTGGTGCACCACTTTTGGCCTCGCTGCCGCGCACCCTGAATACCAGCGATGAAAGCACGATGTTGCGCATGGATTTTGGTATGACCCATGCGGTTATCGAGCAGGTACAAAGCGGCGATACCATTTTTAGTGTGTTGCAACGGCATGGTGTGGCCCGCCCTGTTGCCTTGGCGGCGGCTCGTGAAGGCAAGGCTGTGGCCAAGCGCCACAAGGTCTATAACTTGACACGCACCTTTCGTTTGGGTCGCCTGCTTAAGTTAACCTATGATTCGAGCAATCATCTTTCAGCACTGCACTATCCGTTAGACAATACCCGTACACTGCAGGTGGTGCGCAAGGAGGATGGCACTTTTACCAGTGAAGTGCGTCGGGTACCGATAGGGGTTCGGACCAAGGATAGTGCTGATGAGGCAGAAGCAACGATTGTCACTCAGGCCCCTCCTCCACCCATTTTGCCGCAAAATATACCTTTGCCAGTACGTGATCTGTTTAGTGGTGCAGCCCATCAGGTGCGAGATACAGTGCGCACTGGAGATCTCTTGACCACGCTGTTGGCGCGCCATGGCATCAATCAGTCAACCGCCTATCAGGTGGCAATGGCAGCGCGTCCGGTGTTTAATCTGGCCAAGATGATGAAGCCGGGTCAGGATGTGCGTTTGGCCATGGATGAGCAGGGTGAGTTGATTGGTCTCGCCTACTCGATGAATCCTGATTCCTTGTTGTGGGTAATGCGTCGCGCCAATGGTACTGCCTATAAAGCGCATGTGCAGAAGAAGCAGTTTGATACCCAAGTCAAGCGCATTGCAGGAACCATTGGTGAGGATGGTTCGCTTTTTATGGCTGGCAAAGAGGCTGGTTTGTCGCAAAGCATGGTGGTTAAACTGGCCAAACTCTTTGAGTGG
>NZ_RXIU01000421.1 GCF_004217665.1 Candidatus Magnetaquicoccus inordinatus
TCTCTTTGCCGGAACCAGAGGTCTCCTGGATCATGTAGCTGTCAAGCGTGTCAATCAGGTAGAGAGGGCCATTCTGGACAATTTCCGTTCGCAACAAAAAGAACTTCTGGCTACCATTCGTCAGGAGGAAAAACTGACGGATGCAACAGAGAAAAGACTGCATGATGCCTTGTTCCGCTTCATCAGCAAATATGAGGGTAGTGAAGGTGAGGACAATCTTACCATAGCGTTAGCAGACCAGGTAGAGCATTTGATGCACACCACAGGCTAGGCAATGGCGGATCGCAAAGAATTACCTATGGGGAGTCGCTAAGATATGGCAAGTTTGAAAGCCTTGCGGCAACGTATCCGCTCGGTTACCAATACGCGACAAATTACCAAAGCGATGAAAATGGTCGCTGCGGCTAAGCTTCGTCGTTCACAAGATCGTGCGTTGGCATCGCGCCCATACAGCGTACAAATGGGACGTATGGTGCAATCTATTGCTGCGCGAGTCAGTAGGGATTCTGCTCCGGAACTCCTTGCGGGGCGCTCTGAGCCGATCAAAAAGGTGCAGTTGATCGTTTTTACTGCGGATCGCGGTCTGTGTGGCAGCTTTAATAGCAGTGTTATTCGATCAGTGCGCAACAAAATTGCTGAGTTGCAGAACTCCGGATTTGAAGTCTCTGTTACGTGTGTGGGTCGCAAAGGTAATGATGTATTAAAGCGTACCTATTCAGGTCTCATAAATCGTGTCCATACTGCAATGAGCCGAGGACTGACTTTTGAGAAAGCAGAACAAGAAATTGCGCAACCGATTCTGCACGATTATGCCAATGAGCGTTTTGATTCATGTTTCATTGTCTATAACGCTTTCATTTCAGCTATGACGCAAGAGCTCACTTGGCGGCAAGTGATTCCAGTACCCGAACCGCCCAAGGATGCTGAAAAAGATTCTGCGCTATCTCCTCCCAGCTATGAACCGGAAGAGGAAGAGATTCTTGCAGATTTGTTACCACGCAATATTGCAGTACAAATATATCAAGCCTTGGTTGAATCTGATGCCTCGGAAAATGGTGCGCGTATGACTGCTATGGACAATGCAGTGCGTAACGCAGGAGGTATGTTGCGGCGATTGAAGACTACTTATAACCGTACCCGCCAGGCTGCCATCACCACCGAGTTGATGGAAATTATCAGTGGATCCGAATCGTTGAAAGGCTAATCGGAAACAGGTTCGTAATTGCCAGCATGAAGGAGTTTTGCAATGAGTGGAAAGGTGGGAAGGGTTGTGCAGGTGGTAGGCCCGGTGGTCGATGTTCGGTTCGAGGGTGAGCTTCCGGCTATTCTTAACGCCCTTCACATAGACCGGGGCGAAGCGGGACGCTTGGTGCTTGAGGTCGCACAACATGTGGGTGAAGGAACAGTACGAACCATTTCCATGCACTCTACCGATGGTATTGTTCGTGGCGATCCGGTTCTCGATACCGGAGACGCAATTAAGGTGCCTGTCGGCAATCCAACCCTGGGCAGGATTATTGATGTGGTC
>NZ_RXIU01000422.1 GCF_004217665.1 Candidatus Magnetaquicoccus inordinatus
CCAACTGGCAGAATCACCGCGAAAACGTAAGCGACAAATGGCTGTATCGGGGAAAACATGTTAGCGCATATGGGGCGGTATCCCCAACCGGGACATTGATGGACTCTCTGCCTATTGGAGGGTCTTTCCCACACTGCGGGGGATTCTGTTTGCAGACGTTCCCGGTCGTCCGGGATACAGCCAACCCAAGGTTGATGCGGGTCAGGTCAAAGCCACCATCTTTGACAATCCAGAATTTGCCACCTTCAACCAACAGGTCACGCAACTCTTCTCCAACTGGAAAGCAGCCAACACCCCTCTTCTGACCGGCATCAAACAGAGCGACCGACCCAAGGCACTGATTGAAACCCTTTCAGAAAACCTTCTGGAAACCTTCCGCACGGCGCAACGGGTCTCCTCATTGATAGATGCCTACAACGTCTACCAGCATCTGATGGATTATTGGGCTGAGACCATGCAGGATGACGTGTGGATGATTGTGGCTGACGGTTGGAGAGCCATGCAGGATGGCAAACCCAACACGGACCTGCTTCCACAATCACTTATCATTCACCGCTATTTTGCCAAGGAACAAGCGGCGATTGAGAACCTGGAAGCCGACCGGGATGCCATCAGTCGCCAGATGGAGGAGATGGAAGAGGAACAAGGCGGTGAAGAGGGTTTGTTGGCTGAAGCCAAAACGGATGCGGGTAAACTGACCGCCAAGAGTGTGAAGGACCGCCACAAAGCCATCCTGAGAGACCGGGAGGCAGCAGAAGAACGTAAAGTCCTGGAAGCGTATCTGGGATGGATGGAGAAAGAATCCGCTGCCACACGCAAGGTAAGGGAGGCCCAGAAGGCTCTTGAACTTAAAGTGTCTGCAAAATACAGCCAATTGACCGAAGCTGAGGTCAAGAGTCTGGTGGTGGAGGACAAATGGTTGGCAACTCTGGCCGCACGGGTCCAGAGTGAACTGGACCGGGTGAGTCAGGCACTCACCGGTCGTATCCGTCAGTTGACTGAACGCTACGCCACACCACTGCCCCAACTGGCGGGTGAGGTGGAGAGTCTGTCTGCTCGTGTGGATGAACACTTGGCCAAAATGGGGTTTGTGTGGAAATGATTTTAAAGGTGGCGAATTTGAGACCTTTAAAAAAAGAGGCTGGACTGAACAGTTTTCATCTGACGCCCAGAAAGTGGATTGATAAAACCAACTTCAGGTGCTCACCGCGCAGAGTAGGGTCAGGGCTTTAGGCGACAACAGCGGTGAAGACCATGAATGAACAGATTGAGGTTCGTATGGAAGTGAGACCTGGGTACAAGCAGACTGAGGTTGGGGTGATTCCAGAGGATTGGGATGTTAAATCCTTAGCATTGCTATCTGAGAAAATCATGGTTGGCATCGCGAGTGCGGCTACACATGCTTACAGGGACAAGGGCATTGCACTCCTGAGAAATCAGAACATAGCTGCGACCCAAAGCAGCTCCACCACTTGACCGTTCATTCCTGCTGCTCCTGTATTGACTCTGCAAACGCTGGTATC
>NZ_RXIU01000423.1 GCF_004217665.1 Candidatus Magnetaquicoccus inordinatus
AGCCAAAATGCACCACGAATTGAGGGAAACCCCCTACTTTGCCAACAGGGCGTTGGCGCTGTTGTCCGTTGCTTTCAACTGGATGGAACTGGTTGGCTTACGTCCAGACCACAGCAACCCGACACTGCACATCAAGAAATATAAAGAAGAGAAACGGGAGCGCATCCTGAGCGATGAGGAGCTTTCCAGGCTGGGACAGGCCATTGCAGAAGCTGAGAGCAACGGAGCGTCACCTTATGCAGTAGCGGCAATCCGTTTGCTGATCTTGACTGGTGCCAGAGTGAGCGAGATCTTGACCTTGGAATGGAGCCAGGTGGATTTTCAATATGGTGTACTGCGACTGGCTGACAGTAAGACCGGAGCCAAGAGCATCGCATTGAATCCGCCAGCATTGGAACTGCTGGCCACGCTTCCCAAGATTGAAGGAAACCCATATGTGACCCCTGGAAAATCTAATGGTCAGCATTTGGTAAATCTTTACAAGGTTTGGTATGGCATCCGAGAGGCGGCAGGTATGCCGACACTGCGCATCCATGACTTGCGGCATGCCTACGCCAGCATAGGCGCATCCATGGGCATGAGCCTGCCAGTGATAGGCAAGTTACTGGGCCACACCCAGGCGAGTACTACGCAGCGATATGCGCATCTTTCCGATGATCCATTGCAGAAGGCAACCTCGCTGATTGGAGCGCATATAGCGGCGGCCATGCAAGGCCGTGAAACCAATAACGTCACCCCTCTGGTACGCCAGGGCACAGGAGTTTGAATCATGATGGCCATTGAATTACCATCGGACACAGAAGAGATGTTCCAATCTGTATCCAGGGAAACCGGGCGACCTTTGAAAGAGTTGGTGCAGGAGGCACTGGACCGCTTCCTTGAGGAATGGGAGAACCGCCAGGATGCAGAGGATGCACGAATCGCCTTGGAGGAGTATGAGCGCACCGGTGTAAGCGTACCCTGGGAGCAGGTGAAGCAAGAGATGGGATTAAGGTAGACCTCATGCTGTATCGCATAGAGGTTTCTCCCCAAGCGCAACGGCAGTTGCGTCGATTCTCCCGGTCTTTGCAGGAGCAGTTTGGCAGGGCGATTGATTCCCTGGCCAGCAATCCACGTCCATCGGGTTGCGTGAGGATGGAAGGTCAAGCAAGCACCTACCGGATTCGCGAAGGCGATTACCGTATTGTCTACCAAGTACGGGATAATCTGCTCTTGATCCTGGTCTTGAAGGTTGGGAACCGCCGCGAGGTGTACAGATAGCGGAATACCACCGGCTCACGGTGGAACAGAATGCCCGGTCTACGTCGGCCAACGGAAAAAGGGGAAACCTTCACCCCCTGGCCGGGCATCTTCATTGAAGGAATCGGCTCTTCCGTCAATTGCGTACCCGAAACCGCATAATCAATTGTCGTAATAACTCTGAAGATCGCGCCACATGGTTTCAGAATTAGGGTCTCCTCAAAAAGCCCCTACCGCAATTGATCTTCTACCCTGAGATGGGTACGACCTATCGGCGGTTTTTG
>NZ_RXIU01000424.1 GCF_004217665.1 Candidatus Magnetaquicoccus inordinatus
CAAGCAAAACCTTTATCGATGTTCCATGGCCACCATTCACGGAATTCAGGGAAACACTTGGCAGGGCTGATGCCATCTCTGGCACCGACAAAACAACCAGTTGAGCAATCGACAGTATCTTCTCGGGCAGGGATTCCTGCAGCCGTTGTCTCCGCATTGACCGAAGCCAACGAAAAATTGGATAAAAAGTAACAATTCACCACCAAAAACAACTGCGGGTCCAGGGAGGGCACCTCCCTGGCCGGGTCCAGGGATGGAATCCCTGGGATTTTGTTTGTAATCTTTTGCCTTTGGCGCGCTTTTCAAACTAAGCCGACGCGCTTTTTGCGTCGGCGCAGCGCGCCTAATGGAAGCAAACTGTGCGCATTGGCGCGCTTTTTGCGCCAATGCGCACAGCATCCCCATTGGGGTAGAGCTGGCGAGCCAGCACGAACCTGAATAGTTACGATAAAAATTCCATTTCTAAATAATTGATGATATAACAAACGGTCTTAAAAGTTTATTGCTGACGGTTTTCAGCATGTGCACATCCAGTACCGCACTCCACACAACTGGGGTTTCTGGAGCGGTTCCATCAGACCCTCAAGACTGAAGAAGTATACTGGAGGCTCTACGACAATCCTGGCCATTGCCGTCAGAGCCAGGAAGCCTATCTAATGTTTACAACACAATCAGGCCGCATTGGGCCCTGAGGCTGACCCTGGGCGTTTATCCTGGCATGGGATTGAAGGAGGCCAGGGAGTCATGCAACAAGCTGCGGGCTTGTCTGGAGCGTGGCGTTGACCCGGTAGCGTGGCAGGAGGAGCAGGAGCGCCAAGCGGCGGAAGTCAAGCGCAAGGAGGAACAGACGGCGACCGTTGCCCAATTGGTGGAGGAATACCTTGAACGGTGGGCAAAGCCACGCAAACGAACATGGCCGGAAGATCAACGCATGTTGAACAAGGATGTGGTGCCACGATGGGGAAAACGGAAGGCCAAAGAGATCACCCGGCACGATGTTGTAAAAATGCTGGATGAGATGCAGGACCGGGGGGCAACCACTACCGTCAACCGGACCCTGGCCTGTGTGCGCAAGATGTTTAATTTTGCCGTGTCGCGTGGTGTGGTGGATGTTTCTCCTTGTTTGGGGGTGCAGGCACCAGTTGCGGAGCGGCAGCGGGACCGGGTGTTGACGGTGGAAGAGATCCGGGCTTTCTGGAACGGATTGGACAAAGCGGGTATGGATGAGGGCACCCGGCTGGCTCTGAGGTTGCAATTTCTCACGGCCACCAGAAAGGGCGAGGTGGTGACGGCCAGTTGGAGCGATTTCGATCTGGCTGGCAGATGGTGGACCATTCCGGTCGAGTCATCCAAAAATAAACTGGCGCACCGTATCCCGCTATCCAGTCAGGCGCTGGCCATACTGGAGCGGATCAAGGCGCTTTCCGGTGACTCTCC
Organism: Candidatus Magnetaquicoccus inordinatus; assembly: GCF_004217665.1. Lineage (GTDB taxonomy): Bacteria > Pseudomonadota > Magnetococcia > Magnetococcales > Magnetaquicoccaceae > Magnetaquicoccus > Magnetaquicoccus inordinatus. The sequence continues at coordinate 1,438 of NZ_RXIU01000424.1, forward strand.
ATGGTTGTTTCCTTCCCGGATTCCTGGGCGGCATGTGACCCAGACCAGCGTTGACCATGCACTGAGAAAGAAT
>NZ_RXIU01000425.1 GCF_004217665.1 Candidatus Magnetaquicoccus inordinatus
GGAAACAGGATTCACCCTGATTCCAGGAGTACCGCCATGGACAGCAAAGGATGTAGCCCCATCCCCTGCGCCCTATTTGATTGGATCACATTTCTCGCCAAATCGCTACACATCCTCTTTGCTGCCTATGCACTTCCACAACTCCTGACCATCTTGGGTGGATATCAAGTCAGACAACTCGCCAACTTCACTCCTTGGCGCGTTAATCGCACAGTGACGGCCGGTTTGGTGCGAACCGGGCTCCAAAGCTATTTCTCCCACATCCGGGTTCGCGATTGGTGGGACTCAAATTCCCGGAAATTCATACCCCCAAACGGTATCACAATGACCGGTTGAACCTGCGCATCGGACAACGTATCCCAAAACCGACTTTTTTTCACCTGCAGACCACACTTTCCACAAATCAAACGATCTTGGACAGGATGACTGAAGCTCTAAAGTCCAGGATAACAGATGTTAGCAGGGGAAGGTGCAAGAGTCTGTGGGGGAGGTCAGAAATGAAAAGACCATTTTCGTGGCGTCACGAAAATGGTCTGTTTAATGCGGAAGCTGTAGAATAGCTCAATGCGGAAAGAAGGATTTCAGAATCAGGGCGATGACACCACCAACACAAACAGCCATGCCCCATTTGAGGGGGGCTATCTCGGCAGAAATGCGGAGCTCAAGTTCCTTGATGTCGCGCTTCAGTTCGATCTTGACCATCTCAAGATCCTGTCTAGTGGCAACCTCGTCCAAGTTGGAATTTTGCACATCCTGGATGGCAGCGGCCATTCCTCTGGCTTGAGGTTCGTCAAAGCCGGATGCCTTGAGGGTTTCCACAAACTTCAGCGTATCAAAAGTAATAGCGGTCATGGCGGCGGCCTCCTACACAAGATGAACTGACTGGTTTAAGACTACCAGTAACCTCACAAAATCTCAACAACAAACCCTCACCCCGCCTTTTTGCTATTCTCCCTCCCTCAGCCTTTGTCAGATGGCTTGCGCCGTTTTGACTCTATGGCAAAAGGTTGGTCCATCTTCTTGAATTCCTTATGGGTCCGTTTGATGCCGATCTTTACTTGGCGAATATCGTCGGACAATGGAAGGTCTTCTGGTTTTTGTCCACCGATCTTCTGCATCGCTTCGCGAACCACTCTCCCAGCCGTTTTGTCTGCATTTTCGAGCGCGGCTTGTCCTTGAATCCCTTAGATGCGGATCTTTTCCTCCGTCTGTGTGATTCGGAAACGGTTGGCGGCCAACTCCACCCCATCCATAAAATCCAACAAGGAGCGTTTCTCGGTAACTATTCACCACCCAAAACTATTGCGGGTCCAGGGAGGGCACCTCCCTGGCGGAGGCCAGAGGCGGAGCCTCTGGGGTTTTGTTTTGTGCTTTTGGCGCGCTTTTCACAACAAGCCGACGCGCTTTTTGCGTCGGCTTAAGCGCCTAATGGAAGCAAGCTGTGCGGATTGGCGCGCTTTTTTGCGCCAATCCGCACAGCATCCCCATGGGGGTAGAG
>NZ_RXIU01000426.1 GCF_004217665.1 Candidatus Magnetaquicoccus inordinatus
GGCCTTTATCGGTGCCCCGGGGAACAGAATATGAAACAGGCAAGCACAAAATTGCTGCAGTTTTTGATGGCCGAGAATACCTTCCTGATGGCGGATCTGTTCCGTCTGCAGTTGGTGGATGGCACTGTCGTGGGGTATTGCGCCTTTGACTGCAACATCACCTTTCGTGGCCGGGAGTATATTGCCGATGGACCTGTCATCCGCCGTTCCCGCACCCGCTGCGTTATTGGTGTGGAAGTGGACACCCTCAACCTGGAGGTGGCACCCGGGCCAAACGATCTGCTGCTGGGTGTCCCGTGGATCGTGGCCGCCAACGCCGGTGTGCTGGATGGTGCCACCTTGGCGCTGTATCGGGTTTTCCTGCAGAGTGACTTGTCGCTCGTTGACGGCGTCACCCTGTTTGTCGGCCAGGTGGCAGACATCCAGACCACACGCTCATTGGCGAAAATTACAGCCAACAGCGCCGTGCAACTGCTCAATATGAAAATGCCGAGAAACGTTTATCAGCCAGGCTGCTCCCACACGCTCTTCGACGACAACTGCGCTGTCAACAGGGATGCCGCCATCTACTGTATTGAGACGTCGGTGCGCTCCAGCGGGAGCACGGCAGTCACGATCTATAGCAGTCTGGCCTCGGTGGTTCCCGGATGGTTCGACCAAGGCTACATCGAGTTCATGAATGGAAAGCTCACCGGTCTGAGGCGCACCATCAAATCCTGCTCCACCGATGGCGTTTTCCAACTGCTGCTTCCACTCCCATCTGCTCCGGCAGTCGGAGACACCTTCAAAGCCCGGCCAGGGTGCGACAAGACCCAGGCCACCTGCACCAACAAATTCTACAACATCACGCATTTCAAGGCGTTTCCCTATGTCCCCGTTGCGGAGTCGGCACTATGAATTCCATTCGTGATCAGATTGTTGAGGTGGCTCTTGGCTGGTTGCACACGCCGTATCACCACCACGCCCGTCTCAAAGGCGTGGGTGTTGACTGCGTCCAGTTCCTCATTGCCGTTTTTGAAGAGTGCCAGCTTGCTATAGGCGCAGAGGCGAACGGATATGCGCAGGATTGGCATTTACACCGCAGCGAGGAGAAATATCTGCAGGGTATTCAGCAGTATGCCAGGCCGGTGGAAACGCCAGAGCCGGGAGATATTGCGCTTTTCAAATTTGGCCGTTGCATCTCCCACGCTGGCATTGTCCTGCCGGACACCAAAAAAATCATCCACTCCTATACCGGTCATGGCGTGATCCTCTCTGCGCTGGATGGACAGGAGCTTGGCGGCAGGCTTCATTCTTTCTGGACGGTGGTGCCATCATGAGCAGCAAATCAGGGAATGTTGTCAACAATGCCGAGCCACGAGCCAACGGGATTACCTTTCAGGGTAGCACATTCGGCACGGCCATTCCAATTGCCTATGGCAGAGCCAGAATGCCGGGAAATCTTTTGTGGTACGGTGACTTCCGTTCCATCGCTCACACCACCTCGCAGGATGT
>NZ_RXIU01000427.1 GCF_004217665.1 Candidatus Magnetaquicoccus inordinatus
GACTATTCGGCGTTTTAGACCAAAATTGGCCATCTCAGTTTATCATAGCAATAACAGAGATTTGTATGCAGTTTCAGAATGGATTGCTTCCCTCTCTCTCGGCTACTATTTTTTTCTGGAATGTTACCATTATGATGGACGGGAGAGTGTTTTGTATGCGAGCACGGCCTTGCCATTATAAGGAGCTTGCACTGTTCAAAAACGGAATCAATTCCCACTTGTTGCTGCCAACCTGCTGGCGCAACGGAGCGTGCAGCGCTGAATGATCACGACGCCTCCGCACGCAGCCAATGTTGGACCCTGTTGACTATATGGCGTGCAAAATCGGTATAACTGCGCCCACTGCAGATCAGATGCGGGGGGAGGGGCGGTTGCAGGCCGGACAAGGCAGCAGACAATGATGCACGCGAGCGATACCAGAGGCAATGGTCATCCCAATGTGGCCTGTCGGCGATGGCTCGGCAGTCATAGACTACCGGAGTTGCTCCACAGGCGACCACCTCCAGCAAGCGCCGACTTTGCAGATCATAGGGGTGGATGACCAGCACATATTCCGCTTCATTATAGGCTTGGGCTACCTGTTTGCCATGGGGTAGCGCCCCTTTGCTGAAGGGATATACCAGCGGATCACTCTCCCATTGGTTGCCATATATTTCAATCTCAATCTCGTCAGCAAGTGCACATAACCAGTGCAGTGAGCCCTTTCTCACCACATATCCCAACATATGGTCGCGGATCCAATATTCGGGATAGGAATATTTCCGGGCAAGCTGCTCGATGCGTGCCGGAGTGAACGCCTCACCTGCCGCAAAAATCTCTTCCAGTTGTGCAATAAGTGGTTCACAGCCTGGCGCTTTCTGTGCCGGATTGATATAGGCGTTGCCGACAAAAATAATTTTTCTGCGTCGTGGCAGTGCCTGGTCAAAAAAGGTTTGCTCATTGTAGGAAAATCCCCGCACCATGACCTGGTTGGGATTGGCTCCGGTAGCATAGAGCTGTTTTTCATAGTAGGAGGTGAGTGGATAGAGTAGATCACGCTTTCTCCAGGGGACGGGATCACCATGGGTCACCAGGGGAATGGGATCAAATATTTCAATGATTTTGAATACATCGGGATGGAGTTGCACTAGATTGCTGGAATGCCAAGTAAAGTTATAGTTCAAATCGATGACCACGTGTGGATTGAAGGCGGCCAAGCTCTCCTGCCAATGATATAATCCCAACACTTCCGGTATGTTGCTCCCTGCAAGCAGGGATTCATCAAACAGCATTGTCTGACAGCCAATTTTGGCAAAAGCCTGTGCCTGATCATAGGCTGTATGGCGGAACGTGGGTCGGTGCCGGGTGGCCAGAAAAAAGATCCGCAGCGGTTGCCCGGGAATAAATTCGGGACGAATGGTGGCACACTGCACCGCCAAACGCTGGGCTTTGGCCAGACGCTGTTGATGGGCTGCATTCAAAACGGCAACAACAATACCGGCAAAAACGGCTT
>NZ_RXIU01000428.1 GCF_004217665.1 Candidatus Magnetaquicoccus inordinatus
AGGGAGGGCACCTCCCTGGCCGGGTCCAGGGATGGAATCCCTGGGATTTTGTTTTTAATCTTTTGCCTTTGGCGCGCTTTTCAAACTAAGCCGACGCGCTCTTTGCGTCGGCTTAAGCGCCTGATGGAAGCAAGCTGTGCGAATTGGCGCGCGTTTTTGCGCCAATTCGCACAGCATCCCCATGGGGGTAGAGCCCCCAGATCAGTGCTGCCCAGGCCAATCTTCAGGCAGCCCGTGAACGCCTGCCCCAGAGTCGGGCAGCCTTGTTGCCGACAGTGACTGCCAATGTGACTCCCAACAAGTTGGTCAATCGCTGGGATGGTGGCGAACAGAATCAGCAAACGCTAGTGGCCGGTCTCTCCTTGTCGCAAATTCTATACAACCGGGTGGCTCTGCTCGCCTTTGCCCAGACCACGCCGTGGATCGCTGCCTATGCCGATGATCTGGATGGGATGGTGCAGACGGTGTTTTTTCAGGTGGTGCAGGCGGTGGTCAACGCTCTGCAGGCACAAGAGATTGCGCAGTTGGCCGAAAACAATCTGCAGTTGATGCGCCGTCATTTGCAGAGCAGCGAAGCCCGCTACAGGGTGGGGGAGATTACCCGCACCAGTGTCAGTCAGGCCGAGGCACGTCTGGCGGTGGCGCAAGCGGATGTGACGCGGGCAAACAACGATCTGGCGGTGGCCCGTTCCAATTTTTTTGCGATTGTGGGGATGGCGCTACCAGAGCAGATCACACTGCCTGCTCTGCGTCAGGCCACGGAGGAGGGTGAGTTGGCCTTCTGGATAGGGCAACTGGAGCAGCGTCCCGATATGCGGGCAGCAGAAAAGCGTTTGACCGTCTCCACATTGGCCGTGCAACAGGAAGAGGCAGGACATTGGCCAACCCTCTCTTTGACCAGCGGTGTCAATCATACCTGGCAACGCAGCACGATCGATCAAATGGAGGGCTATAATCTGGGCATGAAGTTGGAAGTGCCGGTTTTCAGTGGGGGCATGACAGTTTCCAAAACGGTGGAGGCGCAAGCAAAACGTGCGGCGCAACAGGCCGAAGTGGATCGCTTGCGCCGTCTGGCCTACCAGGAGATCGAAAAGGCCCGCTTGGATCTGCTCACCAATCAGGCTTTGGCGACCTCGTTGCAAAGCAGTGTCACGGCGGCGCGGATGGCCCGTGATGGAGTGGAGCGGGAGTATCGCGTGGGCACCCGCCCGATTCTCGATCTGTTGGATGCGGAACATGAACTCTTTTCCTATCTGACCGAACAGGCCAAAAATCGTTATACATTGACTTTGGCACGCTTTCATATGCTGGCCGTGGTGGGACGTTTGACCATGGAAGAGCTTGTCTTGCCGGGCGCATCCGGTCCATAATGAGAGTGAGATGTTTTGTAACTATTCACTACCCGTAACTATTCAGCACCCAAAACAACTGGGGGTCCAGGGAGGGCACCTCCCTGGCCGGGTCCAGGGATGGAATCCCTG
>NZ_RXIU01000429.1 GCF_004217665.1 Candidatus Magnetaquicoccus inordinatus
AACAGCCCTTCCAGAGCGCCATCCTCCTCCTCTGCCTGGAAGACTCTGCCCAAACCCATCAAGCTGGTAAACAGAATGGTTACCCAGAGCAATCCTGGTAACAAACGGGTAGCTTCGCGCCGATCCGGGTCAAAGGCTACCTGGAAAACCACCAACACAGCAATAGCAAAAAAGAGCATGGATGAAAGTGTTGCCCGTCGCCGCCAATCTCCGACCACATCTTTCCAGGCGATTCGGTATGCTGCGCGCCATAACTTGTTCATGGCCCTTCCTCCTTGGAGGCGAAAAGTTGACCTCGACGCAGATAGAGGGGACGGTGTGGCAGAGCGGCAATCCGTTCGGGATCATGGCTGGCCATGACCAGCATACCCCCTGTAGCCAAGTAGGAGTGCAAGACCTGGTTGAGCCACTCTACTCCTTGCCGATCCAGCGCTGAATAGGGTTCATCGAGCAAGAGCAACTCTGGTTGCAAGAGCAACATGCGTCCCAAGGCCAAACGCTTTCTCATCCCAGCGGAAAACCAACGCACAGGTTGATCGGCAAATTTTTCCAAGCCGACGGCGGCAACTACGGTACGCAGGTGCTCTTCGCTGACAGCAAGCAGGTGCAGATCAGCGAAAAAGAGCAAATTTTCTACCGGTGTCAAATGGCCGTACAGATGGGTATGATGGCCAACAAACAGGAGTTTGCCGCGCATCTCTTCTGCAGCTTCCCCCGCTTCCAAACCAGAGAGGTGATAGCTTCCCTGTTGCACACGCAAGCGGGTGGAAAGCAGGGCCAATAAGGTGGATTTACCGGAACCGTTGGCACCTAATAGGACGACACATTCACCCGCTGACAGCTCTAAATCGATCCCTTGCAGGACACGATAGCGACCGAAGGCATGGTGCAGCTTGCATACCCGTACCTGTGCAGTCGGGTTGCCTGGAGTAGCCAAGTTGCTCATTTTTTCGCCGTAACAATAGTGCCAGTGATATGGACATGTTGATGCACCAATTGCACAACCCGTTCCGCTCGGTTGCGGTCTGCAAACGGACCCACTCGTACCCGATAGAAGGATTTTCCCTCATTGACAAAGTCGCTGCGCACGACCGGCAATGTTTTACCCTCCAAGGAAAGCGCTGCCACAGTTTGCGACAGCATTTGTGCATTGGCTTCATTGGAAAAGGTACCCAGCTTGACCCAATATTCCCCACGCTCTTTTTCATCTTCGCTGGCAGGCGCGGGAGTCACGGTAGAAACAACGGGTAGGGTACGCAAGGGTTTGCTGAAAGAGTGTATAGGAGTGTTGGATCCGGAAGGAAGGGAGCGCCATTCGCCGCTGGATACAGGTTTGCCGACCGCTTGCTTGCTGTGGGCGCTGGGATAGGCCAAGAGACGAGCGGAGCTTTTCAGACCAATTAAAGGGGTTTGTGGTGATAATTCCACCTCATTGGCAGCATAAGCAGAAGAGGCTGCTCTGCCCAGTCCCATGGTAA
>NZ_RXIU01000043.1:0-13013 GCF_004217665.1 Candidatus Magnetaquicoccus inordinatus
CGCGCATTTTTGCGCCAATCCGCACAGCATCCCCATGGGGGTAGAGCTGGCGAACCAGCACGAACCTGAATAGTTACATTTTTGGTAAGTATTGCGTAAGAGAAAGTATGGCAACATCCCACTTGCCAACAACCAACCAGGAGCCTGCCATGTTTTTATCACGAGCATTATTCAGAAGTGTGCCTACTTGCCTCACCCGTTCAGTCTCTGCTTTTACTGTCGCATTGATCTGCTTCTCCCCTGTATTTGCGGCAAAATTAGCGCAAGGAGAGGAGCCCTCTTCGTGGGGAATAGGTATCGGCACGGTCAGCAAACAAAAGCCATACATCGGAATAAAACGCGAGTATAAAGCCATTCCCATCCTGCAATATGAAAATCAGTATGTCCGGCTTTTCGGTCCAGGATTGGAAATTAAATTGCCTGGCTACCGTATCAACGATGGGCAAAAGCTGCATTTCGGCCTTGTGGGCCGCTACGCTCTTTCTGCTGGTTATGAGTCCGACGACTCCCGGCAACTTGCAGGTATGAATGAACGTAAAGGTGGTGTCTGGGCTGGAGCCAAAGCAAAATGGGAAAGCAGTGTAGCAAATATTACCGCAGAGTGGACAACGGATCTCTCCGGTCACAGCAATGGGCATTTGCTTAATCTGGGAATTGACAAAACATGGCGCTTCGATAACCAGGTGATGCTTACCCCTCGTCTGCAGGCAAAATGGCAGGATAGCAACTATATCGACTACTATTTTGGCGTGCGCGATAACGAAATCCGCGCAGGACGTGCCGCCTACAAAGGCAACGCTGGAATCAGCCCGGAGTTTGCTCTGCGCACTGTCTACAAGTTGGATCCCCATCATTCCATCATCCTGGATGCAGGAGTGACTGCTCTTGCCCCAGAGATCAAGGATAGTCCACTGGTGGATCGATCCACAGAAAATAATATCTTTCTTGGCTATCTCTATCGTTTTTAATATATTTCACATTTTTGGTTATAAAAATGAATCGCATTCTTCTGGTCGAAGACCATGAACGACTTGCCAGATTGATCTGCCAGGGGCTCCTGGAACAGGGTATTGCCAGCGATATTGCCAGTCGTATGGATGAGGCTCGGGAGGCCATGGCTCAGGTGCCCTATCAGGCAATACTCCTGGACAGAGGTCTGCCCGATGGTGATGGCTTGGCTCTATTGCAATACATGCGCACATCTGGGTTGGACATACCATGCCTTGTTCTGACAGCACGCGATGCCTTGCGTGATCGCGTGGAAGGTCTTGATGCAGGAGCCGATGACTATTTACCCAAACCTTTCGCCATGAGCGAATTGGTGGCACGTGTAAAAGCTCTGCTGCGTCGTCCCAGTGAATGCCGCCCACTCGATCCACAGGCCGGTGACCTGAGCCTGCGTCCAAGCATGGGTGCCTTGTGGTGTGGAAAAGAGTCTGTCGCACTGGCTCCAGCAGAGATGCAGATCATGCTGCTGCTGTTGCGTCACCATCAGGAGGTCGTGCGGCGCAGTATGCTGGAGGCAGCAGCATGGGGAATCAGTGAAATGGTCACCCCCAACGCTCTCGATGTAGCGATTCATCGTATGCGTCGCAAATTGCTGCTCATCGGTTCACGCCAGAATATCGTCAATGTAAGAGGTTGCGGATATGCGCTACGTGAAAATGAATTGGATAAATAGCCTGGGCTTGAAAGTGTTGTTGGCATATATCGCTGGCGTGTCGCTGAGTATTACCTTAGTGGTAATCTTCGCCGTTGTGGCACTGCAAAGCGACCTGCTTGCCCGAATTGATGTCGCTAACTTGGCAGAAGATATGGCAAATAAAATCCGCTTCGACAATAATGGCAATCCCATTGGCTTTGACGCGCGCAGAGATAATTTTACGTGGGTTTACGAAACTCTCCAGCAAGAAACAGCGTATCGCATTTTAGACGATGCAGGAAATATGATCATTCGCTCCAATATCGACAAATCATTTTGGCCTACCCAGGGAGATCTGCTGCGTTTGGCACCTGGACGCTTCAGCTTCGAGCACAATGAATTGACCATGTATGGGGGCACCGGTACCGTTAAACATGAAGGAAAAATTTGGTATTTGCAGGTCGCCGCCAGCATGAGGCTGATGAACCTCCTGCATCGCGTTGCCTTGCCACTTGTGGTAACCGGTATTGCGCTCTTCAGCCTCGTTTTACTATGTGCCTTCGGTGTCTCTGCCTACATCACTTTGCGATACACCCTAAAACCATTGCGCGATATATCTGAATCTGCAGCAAAAATCTCCCCACGCTACCTGCACACACGTCTGCACACAAAAGCAATTCCTGCAGAAATTGCACCGCTTATTGACAGCTTCAATCAGGTCTTGGAACGACTTGAACAAGGCTATCGCACACAACAAGAGTTTTTGGGAAACGTGGCACACGAGTTAAAAACTCCGCTCACATTGATCAGAGCACAAATTGAATTGCACCATTTGGGTGAGAGCAACGGCAACACACTATTGGACGACGTGGAATATATGACACGACAGGTGCAACAATTGTTACTTCTGGCGGAAGCTGTCGAGGTACACAACTATACCTTTACCAAGGTTCGGATACACAATATTGTTGACGAGGTCATCGCCTACCTGCAACGCATGGCCGAAAGCGCCAATATACTCTTGACGGTCTCTGCTACCGATGACGCACTGTGGCAAGCTGATCGCGGCGCACTGTTCACCTTGCTGAAAAATCTTCTGGAAAATGCCATCCAACATGCACCTGCAAATACGGCTGTCAGCGTGGAGATCGCTAACAACATGGTGACAGTACGGGATTCAGGGCCGGGCGTCGATAATGCAGATCTCCCTCTATTGTTTGAGCGATTCTGGCGTGGTGCGCATCGGCGTGACCATGGCGCCGGGCTCGGTTTGGCTATTTGCAAGGAGATTGCCTGCGCACATGGTTGGCAGCTTTTGGCCCTGCAGGCTAAACCTGGACTACAGTTCCAGTTGTCGCGATAAAAGGAGAGTATAAACCATATAGGTTCTCGGTACACGCTCCGCATAATTCACAAAAAATGTCTGGTGTCGCATTTTTTTGATTGCACACCAGAGTATCTGGTACAAAATATGCGGGAATGGACTGTCGAGCCTCTGCACACCGAATCAACCCGTTTGTGTCATTCTGTACTATCTGTTTTCGGCACACTCTTTTAGCTCTTTGGAATGTTATGCGTTCAATTTATGTTCCACAACAAATATTTTTGCTTTTTTTACTTACTGCACTTCTATCATTGGGCGGCTGCTCCTTGTCCCTGCCCAAATGGCCCAGCGAACTCTTGCAACCGCACAGCAAGCAATGGCAGGCCCGTCTGCCCCATGACGGTTCCAATGCACTACTGCTTGATTGGTGGAAACAATTTGACGATCCCCTCCTGCCTCTGTTGATCGAAAGCGCTCATGCCAGCCATCCCAATCTGCAACGGGCCGTGGCCGCCATCAAAGAGGCGCGTGCCACCACCCAACAACGACAATCGGATCTGCTGCCACGCTTGGATGGCTCCATCAGCAGCCAGCGTGTCGGTGATCGCAGCGATACCAAACCAGGCACGGCCAACACCGCCCTGCCAGAAGCCCTGAATACCAACAGCGGCCTGGATGCCAAATGGGAGTTGGATCTGTTCGGCGGGCTGCAACATGCCAAAACGGCGGCCGAGGCGCGTCTGCATGGACGACAACATGCCTGGCATGATGCCCGCATTACCCTGGCCGCCGAAGTGGCAGGCAAATATCTGCAATACCGCGCCTGCCAACAGCTTTTGCAACTGAACCACCAGGAAGCCGAATCCCGACAAGTGAGCGCGCAGCTCACCACCATTGCCGTCAACGCCGGCCTGCAGGCAGCAGTGGATCGGTATCAGGCAGAGGCCCGTCTGCAAGATGCCCACGCTGCTGTCCATGCCCAAGAGGCGCTCTGTACCCAAACTGTCAAATCCCTGGTCACCTTGAGCGGCCTGGATGAAACCACTCTGCGGCAACTGCTTGCCGATCCCGCAGAACACTTGCCCCAGCCCGCTGCTTTCGAGGTGCGCAGCCTGCCCGCCGATCTGCTCACACAACGCCCCGATCTGGCCGTGCTCGAACAGGAGGTCATCGCCGCCATGGCTGACAGGGAACAAGCCGCAGCCAACCGTTTGCCCCGTTTGACCCTCTCCGGCACCATCGCCCTCAACACCATCCAAACCGCTCACACAGTAATCGCTACCCAACCATGGAGCCTGGGTCCACTCTTGACCTTGCCGCTGCTCGATGGTGGTGGCCGCGAAGCACGGGTTGCAGAGGCAGAGGCACGTTATGAACAGGCGGTGGCACGCTATCAAACAGCCATACAAAGCGCTGTGGAAGAGGTGGAAATTGCCCTGGTCACCCTGGATAGCGCCCGTTTGCGCCTGCAAGCGGCACAGGCCAGCAGGCAACAACAACAGAGTGTATGGACAGCACAAAGCCAGTTGCATCAACAGGGCGGTATCAGTCGCTTGACCATGGAGGAGTTTCAGCGCGCTCTGTTGGCCGCACAACGGGCAGAGCTTCTCTTGCAGCGCGAACGTGTGCAAGCCTGGATCACCCTCTACAAATCCCTGGGAGGTGGCTGGCAGGCGGAACACACACCATCTTCCCCCTCTTCTCCCTCAAACCAACGAGATGAGCCGTGATCTCCATTTTTCGTTCCTGTCGCCCCTGGCTGTGCTCTGCGGCACTGCTTCTCTTGGGCAGCCATGCAGCTTTGGCCGCCCCTCCAGCCCCTGTGCTCAGCGTGCGGACTACTCCCCCACAAACCCTGCCCTGGACTGTGAGCGAAAGCAGCAGTGGCGCCATTACTGCTTGGCAAGAGGCGGTGGTTGCCGCTGAAATCGGGGGTTTGGCCATTATCGAGCTGGCGGTGGATGTCGGTAGCGTGGTACGCCGCGGACAACGGCTGATTCTGCTCTCCCAAGAGAGTGTCAAAGCCAGTCGCAACCAGCAGCGCGCCAATGTTGCCAAAGCAGAAGCCGGACGCGATGAGGCCCAGGCCAATGCCGAACGTGCGCGCAAAGTAAAAGACAGTGGTGCACTCTCCGAACAACAGATTACCCAATATCTGCTTGCCGAAAAAAGTGCCAAGGCGTCTCTCCTGGCTGCCGAAGCTGCCCTGCTGGCGGAAGAGGTGCGTCTCAAACAGACTGAAATTCTCGCGGCCGATGATGGCATCATCACAGCGCGCACGGCTACCTTGGGCAGTGTGGTGCAGCCGGGCGTGGAGTTGCTGCGCCTGCTGCGGCAAAATCGCCTGGAGTGGCGGGCCGAACTGACCGCCGAACAGATGCTCAGCATACAGGCCGGACAAAAAGCGCGGCTGACCCTGACTGATGGTCAACAACTGGAAGGAGTGGTACGTCTGGTTGCTCCTACCTTGGATAGCAGCAATCGCAAAGCCATTGCCTATATCGATCTGCCCAAAGAGAGTCCGGCACGGGCCGGCATGTTTGCGCAAGGCGATATTGTCATCGGGCAAAAAGAGGCGCTGACCGTTCCACAAAGCGCCCTGGTGCTGCGTGACGGCAACCACTATCTGTTTGTCGTCCCAGGCAAAGAAAAAAGTGGTATACAAAATGTCGAACAGGTGAAAGTCCAAACAGGAGGTCATATCGGGGATCGTGTGGAGCTGCTCTCACCTTTGCCACTTGATGCACGTGTGGTGGTCAGCGGTGGCGCCTTCCTCAAACAAGGGGACCGGGTGCAAGTCAACGATGATACAAGTTCAGACCAGGAACGCAAACCATGAATGTCTCCTCCTGGTCGATCCGCAATCCCGTTCCGGCCATCCTGCTCTTTGCGCTGCTGACCCTGCTGGGCCTGGGCTCCTTTCGCGGCCTGGGTATCCAAAATTTTCCCGATATTGAAGTCCCCGTCATCACCGTCTTGGCCACCATGGAGGGTGCAGCCCCTACCCAAATGGAGACGGAGATTGTTCGCAAAATGGAGGATGCCATCGCCACTCTGGGTGGCGTGGAGCATGTGCGTTCCAACATCAGCGACGGTTCGGCCGTTATTGCAATTGAATTTGTTATCGACAAAGATTCCGAAGTCGCCCTCAACGAAGTGCGCAATGCCATCGATACCGTGCGTACCGATCTGCCCCAGGAGATGAACAACCCAGTCATTTCCAAGGTCACGACCAGCGGCAAAGGGTTGGTTACCTTTGCGGTCCATGCTGCCGCCATGGATATGAGCGACCTCTCCTGGTTTGTGGATAATGATCTTTCCAAAGCTATTTTGGCGGTTCCAGGAGTCGGCAAGTTTGCCCGCATCGGCGGGGTGGATCGGGAGGTCCAGATCGATCTGCATCCGCTGCGCATGGCGGCACTGGGTATCAGCGCTGCCGAGATTTCCAACCAACTGAAACGGGTGCAACAGGATTTTTCCGGCGGTCGCGGTGATCTGGGCAATGGGGTACAGGCAGTACGTACCCTGGGTGCGCTTCCCTCTGTCGAACCCCTGAAACAGTTGGAAATTGCCCTGAATGATAGCCGACGCATCCGCCTCAACGAAATCGCCACCATCAAGGATAGTATCGCCGAACCCACCACCATCGCCCTGCTCGATGGCAAACCCACCGTCGCCTTTGAGATCACCCGCATCAAAGGCTCCAGTGAGGTGACCGTGGCCAATGCCGTGCGCAAGGCGGTCGCCGCCTTCCAGGCAGCTCATCCACAGGTCACCATTGAAGAGGCTTATAATATTGTCGCACGGGTCCAGGATAACTATGAAGGCTCGATGGAGCTGCTCTACGAAGGGGCTTTTCTGGCCATTCTGGTGGTGTGGTGGTTTTTGCGTGAATGGCGTGCCACCTTTGTCTCCGCTACCGCCCTGCCGTTATCAATTATTCCCACCTTTTTGGTGATGCGCCTGTCCGGATTCAGCCTGGATACCTTGACTCTGCTGGCCCTGGCTCTGGTGGTAGGGGTATTGGTCGATGATGCCATTGTTGAAATTGAAAATATCGTCCGACACCTGGGTATGGGTAAATCACCCTATCAGGCTGCCATGGAGGCCGCCGACGAAATCGGTTTGGCGGTCATCGCGACCACCTTGACCCTGGTGGCAGTCTTTCTGCCCACCGCCTTCATGGGCGGTATTCCAGGCAAATTTTTTCGCTCCTTTGGGGTCACCGCCGCCGCCGCAGTGTTGGTATCGCTCCTGGTCGCCCGCCTGCTCACCCCAATGATGGCCGCCTATCTGTTGCGCCCCTTGCCACTCCATCCCCCGGAAAGCCCATGGATTCACCGCTATCTGGGGTGGGTGCACTGGTGCATGACCCATCGGCGTATCACCATTATTCTGGCCATCGCCTTTTTTGTCGGCTCATTGATGTTGGTGCCTCTCCTGCCAAAAGGGTTTGTCCCGGTAGCCGATCGGGCACAAACAGTCATCAACCTGGAGCTGGCTCCCGGCAGCTCCCTGGCCGATACCGAACAGGTGACCCTGCAGGCCAATCGCCTGTTGCAAACCATGCCCGATGTGCTGCGGGTCTTTTCTGCAATCGGTGTCGCTGCCAGCGCCGATCAAGGACCATTGGGAGGGGGATACAGCAGTGATGTGCGCAAAGCAACCCTGACCATCAATCTGACCCACCGCTCGCAACGCGCACGCAGTCAGTTGGCCATCGAAGCAGAGATCCGTACCCTGTTACGCAACCTGCCTGGCGTGCGGGTTGCCAACGCTTCCAGCGAACCCGGAGCCAAAATGCGTGTTTCCCTGGCCAGCGATGATCCCGACGCCTTGGACGATGCAATCCGCAATCTGGAAAACGATCTGCGCACCTTGAAAGGGCTGGGCAATATCACCTCTGCCGCCTCCCTGCAACGACCAGAGATTCACATTCTTCCTGACTTTGCCCGCGCCGCCGATCTGGGTATCAGCAGTGACACCCTTTCCCGCACCGTGCGTATTGCAACTGCTGGTGATTATAAGGTCATGTTATCAAAATTAAACCTTCCGCAACGTCAACTGGCGATTCGGGTACGCTTGGACAAACCCTGGCGCCAGGATCTGGCCGCCATCCGCCAGTTGCCGATAGCGGCCAAGCGGGGGACTGTTCCCCTCTCCGCTGTCGCCGAAATCAAAATGGCCAGTGGACCCGCTCAGATTACCCGTATGGATCGTCTGCGCAACTCCGCCATCGATGTCGAATTGGGTAGCCGGGTGATTGGTCAGGTGATGGCAGAGGCGGAGGCACTGCCTGCTTTACGCAATCTGCCGCCAACGGTGAAACATCCCATGGAGGGAGATGCCCAACGGATGACCGAACTGTTCAGCAGTTTTGGAATAGCGATGGCCATCGGTATCTTGTGCATTTACATGATTCTGGTGTTGCTGTTCCACGATTTTATGCAGCCGATCACCATTCTGGCTGCCCTGCCCTTTTCACTGGGTGGCGCTTTCATCTCATTATTGGCTACCGGCAACTCCTTTTCCATGCCGGCAGTAATCGGCATCCTGATGCTGATGGGTATCGTCACCAAAAACTCGATTCTGTTGGTGGATTATGCGGTGATGATCCGCCGCGAGGAGGGTTTATCGCGTTTGGAAGCGATGGTACATGCTTGTCAAAAGCGGGCACGTCCCATTGTCATGACCACCATTGCCATGGGCGCCGGCATGCTGCCAGTGGCCCTTGGTCTGGGAGCAGAACCAAGCTTTCGGGCACCGATGGCCGTGGTGGTGATCGGCGGTCTGCTGACCTCGACGGTGCTGTCGTTGCTGTTTATTCCGGTAGTCTATACCTATATCGATGATCTGTTGCTGGGTTTGCGTCGTCTGTTCTCCTGGTTGCAACAGCGCAATCGTCGCACGGAATAGAGCATGAGAGTAAAAACGCTTATTTGTCTGTTGCTTCTGGAGTCGATAGCGCCATCCAAAATCGCCACAAGGTATCGATTTTCATGCTGTAGAGTCGTGGCTGCTCAAAAGCATACCAACCATAACCCCGCCACTCACCACTGAAAGACCAGGGAGGCAGATGATATTCTGCAGCAAATTGGCTCACAAACTGTTGCAGAGAGACTCTCTCTGCCTGCGGCAACAAGCGCCTGCATAAAGTGCTGCTCATCCAAAAGGCGCTGACTTTGCCGGAACGATCGGTTTGCACCAGCAGATCATCGGTCATACTGCGGGTGCGCAGATCGGAAAAGGCGCGCCAACCTTTGTCGGCAAGCAGGCCAAAGGTATAATATCCCTCCTCCTCGCGCAGCAACTGCAGCTCCAGACGAAACTTGGCCAGCTCCATCACCTCCTTGATCGGCATGCCCAGATAAAAACCACGAATCACCGGCATGCCCTCACGCAAACCAGCTCCCCATGCCGCACCAAGCAGGCTTGCAGAGAGGCACAGAGCCAATATCGCCCCAGCAAGAGTCCTCATTCACCGACCCGCTGCAAAGAGGCTGCATAAAAACCATCACAATCGGCCTCCCCCATCTCTATCCGCAGATCCCCCCGTTCATCCGCAGGCATACCTGCCGGTCGCACACTCTGACGACGCCACTGGGGATGCTGGCTGAGAAAATGTTCAACCTGCTGTTCATTCTCTTCAGGCTCCAAAGAACAGGTGGCATAAACCAAGGTTCCCCCCACCTTTACCCGGGTTGCTACCGCTTGCAAAATGCGCTGCTGTTCCACACACAAACGCTGCAGATCCTCCGGTTGGCGGCGCCATTTGATCTCTGGATGGCGACGAATCACCCCTGTACCACTGCACGGCACATCTAGCAAAGCCCGATCAAAGCTGCGCCCAGCCAACAAGGCGGGATCTCCGGCATCTCCTGTAACAATCTCTACCTCCTGCACGCGCAAACGCTGCATATTCTCCAGCAAACGTGGCAAACGCGCTGGATCTTTTTCTACGGCTGTCAAACGCAGTTGATTGCCCGCCAACGCCGCCAAATGGGCGGTCTTGCCCCCAGGAGCAGCACAGGCATCCAAGATGCACTCCCCTGGTTGTGGCGCCAACAATGGGGCTACCCATTGCGCCGCTTGATCCTGAACCGCAAACCAGCCATTGCCATAACCGGGTATTTTTTCCACCGCCCCCTCTCCCGGTCGCAGAGTGATGGCCTCCTCCAGAGAGGCTGAACGTACCAGCACACGTTCTGCCAACGCCTCCAGCAAACGCTCTGTCGTAGTCGCCAGCGTGTTGACCCGCACCGTCAAAGGAGGAATCTGGTTTCCAGCCTGCAGACGACGCCGGGTTCCCTCTTCACCCAACCTCTGCCACCAGCGCGCAACCAACCACTCTGGATAGGACTCCTGCACCGCCATACGCTGCTGCGGATTCTTGATTTCCTGCCACAAAGCCTGACGATCTACACGCAAAACCGCACGCAATACCCCATTGGCAAAACCACTCCAACTCTCTTCCCGCCGTCCTTTGAGCAGCTCCACCGCTTCATAAACCGCCGCCCGCTCTGGAATACGCAGATAGAGCGCCTGATACAGTGCTGTACGCAATACAGCCCATATAAATTGATGCTTGTCTGGCAACGGTCGGTTCATGCAGCTTTTCAGAAGATAATCCAAGGTTGCCAAATGGCGCAGCGTACCCGTGGCAATCTCCATGGCCAAAGCCCGATCGCGCCCTGACAAACGTTCAGCAGAAGCGGGTAACTGCAAAGGTGCCGTACTGCGTAATACTCCCATCACTGCTTGAACTGCCGTTAAACGAGCCATCCTACTCTCCCCAATGTATCCATCTATAATTCCTACACCTTTTCCTGCTCCAGGAAAATCTCCTCAAGTTTCCAGAACAAACAACCGATAAAATGGCCATTGATCGCTCTAGTCGATCTGTGAGGTGGACGGAGATTCCCCTCACCCCCATTATGGATCCCGCACGGGTCGGGTTGACCCTGTAAAACAAGCAACCCACTTTTATCCAAGGATGGAAACCGTTTTGCCTGAACAGGGAGGTTTCAACGATGAAACCATCTTGCCGGTCCTAATCGACCCACATCTGCTGTCGTTGCCATCGCGCTTGTTTTTGCCCCACCAGCCCCTCATCCGGGTTATGGCTGTTGTGCGGCAATTCTATACCTGCGACCACCGGTTGGTCGTCGTGAGGTGGCAATTGTGTGTATGCAATACCGGGCAAAATATTTTGATAACCAAGAATCTTAGGGAAGTGCGACCATGGCTATCACCATTACCAGCAACAGCGCCGCCTCAACCACGGCCTATCATCTCTATCGTGCCAACGACTCCTTGAAAAACTCTTTTGAGCGTTTGGCTTCCGGTTTACGTCTCAATCGCGCCAAGGATGATGTCGCCGGTTTTGCCATCTCCACCCGTATGGAAGTAGCCATTCGCGAACGCAGCACCGCGTTCAAAAATGTCAACGATGCCATCGCCATGACCCAGGTAGCCGATAACGGTCTGCAAGAAGGAGCGCTCCTGCTGCAACGCATGTGGGAGCTGGCGGTACAAGCAGCCAACGGTACCGCCGGAACCGGTGATCGTCAATCGTTGGAGGATGAGCTTAATCAACTTAAAGCGCAACTGGATCATTTGGCCGACAATACCACCTTCAACAATCAAAAGCTGCTGGATGGCTCCATGAACGGCAAAAAGATTGAAATCGGTGGCATGCTCGGCAGTACGGGAACCTTGCAATGGCTCTCCACCAATGACAATAGCGCCCAATTGAGCTCCCGCGAAGGGGTGTTCAGTGCCTGGTGGTCGGCTGCCGACGGTTCCTCTTTGAATCCCCCCTCCATCTTGACCCAAAGCGATGCTGAAGCTGCTATCGGCACCCTGTCCAGTGCCATTGCCAATATCGCCTCACAACGTACCCGTATCGGTGCGTTTGAAAATCGCCTGCAGGCCATTGCAAATACTTTATCGCAATCTTCCATCGAATTACATTCGGCCCGCTCGAAAATTCGTGATGCCGACATGGCCGATGAGGTGGCAAAAATGACCTCCCATTCCATCGTGCAGAATGCCAGTACCGCACTGTTGGCACAAGCCAATCAGCAACCATCTCTGGCCAAACAGCTCTTCTCCTGATTGATCGATGGCAACAGCAAAGCCAATGTGGAAACCATCCAGCAGAGCAGTTGCTCTGCTGGGAAGTTGGCTACTGCTCTGGCCAGGCTGGCTGGAGGCCAACAAAATCGGCAGCAGTGAGCCTCCTGCGCGAATGACCGCTGATCTGTTTCTGGACAATCGCTTACCCTCTCAGGATCATAGCGGTCGCAGCGAGCGCCTGCAGCGTTTGATCTCCCGCCATGACCAACAACACCCCCCCGGTTGGACAGAGCAGGTCGCCCATCTGCGTCTTCTGCCGCCCAAAGAACAACTGCATGCTGCACACGCCTTTATCAACCAACGTCTGCGTTATGTCGACCATGGAAATGCCTGGCAAACCCCTCGTGAAGCCTTTGGCAAAGGGGGGGTATGTGTGGAGTTTGCGGTCAGTAAAATGTTGTTGTTGCGCGATGCCGGTTTTAATGAAGCAGCCTTGCGGGTAGTCACCCTGCGTCCATTGACGGCTCAGGGAATCTATCATGTGGTTTTGCTGGCGCGTCTGCCGGATGGCGCGGTCTATGTACTGGATTCACCAGAACGGGCACAATCGGCAGATATTGTGCCTCTGGCCGCCTACCGCGAGCGGATTCGTCCGGTGGTCTGGGCGGGGTGGCGGGGCGGATTCAGCAGTAATGATCAACCACAAAATGGCGATTTTTCCTCTTTTGTTACCTCCTCTGGCCGCACCTCCAGTACGGGAGCTGATCGCACCTCCCGCTTTGCCAGTGGCGACCGTCTGGTGGATATTGCTGCCGACCTGCGTCTGGTGCGTCCCGGGGAAAAACCACTGAGTGCGGCCGAACGGCAACATTTGGCACTGTTGCGCCGCTATTATCATAATCCCATTCCCAGCAACGGAGAGGCAATCTCTGCGGCCGAACGACGCAAGCTCAATGCGATACGTGCTCG
>NZ_RXIU01000043.1:13407-20140 GCF_004217665.1 Candidatus Magnetaquicoccus inordinatus
AGGTGACTCCGCTGATCTGCCAGAGCGGGGCCAACACCCGCAGCGAGGGCAAAGAGCGTTGCTGATCATTTTTATGAAGAGGAGAGCCCCGCCAGATCACCCCGATATGGAGTCTGTCGGCTGGCAGAAGGTTTTGCCAAAAGCGCAGACGCTCAATCGGCGCTGTCAAATAGGGCAAAGCAGAGGGCAAAAGTGGTACAGTTGCTCCCAATCGATACGGAAGACTCATCAGAAAGAGCCAATAATCATGCGGCGGCGGATCCCCTTCGTCCTCTACCAACAGTTGATCCACTGCAGGCAGACTCTGTAACAAAACCGCGAGCGGCGCCGGACAGAGCAGGGTGACATGGCGTACCCCCAATCGTCGCAACAGTGTTATATAACGACAAAAATGAATGGTATCCCCAAATCCCTGCTCACAAAGCAACAAAAGAGACAGGCCATGCAGAGACTCCCCTTGCCATTGCGGAAAGGGCCATGACGGCAGAGCAGTTTGTCGCCGCTCAGGCAGCAAGCGGGCTTCATAATGCTCCCAGCCTTCTGCATAACGCTCCTGGCGCAACAAAAGCAGGCTGAGGTTCCAACGTGCTTCACTATGTTCTGGATGTAACTGCAGCACCGCACGATAGCACTGCTCTGCCTCTGGCAGACGCTGTCGTTCTGATAACACAATGCCCAGGTTACAGAGACAAACTGCATGCTGTGGTTGCAGAGTAAGAGCGTGGCAATAGATGGTTTCGGCGCTGCTATTGTCACCTGTTTTATGCAACAAATTGCCAAGATTGATCCAATAATCGACCTGTTGCGGCGCCAGGCGGATGGCCTCCTGCAACGACTGTTTGGCAGCATCCATCTGCTGCATGCTCTGCAACAGCAACCCTCTATTATTCCAGGCACGGGCATGATCGGCCTGCTGACGAATCACCTCTTGATAGCTCTCCAGGGCCTCTGGCAAGCGATTGTCCTGTTTGAGGAGATTGGCCAGGTTATACCAGGCTTCCGGGTGTTGCGGCTGGCAGGCCAGAAGCTGCCGGTAGAGCTTTTCCGCATCCTGTTGCTGTTGCTGCTCCTGTAACAGACAGGCAAGGCGAAACAAGGCTTCCGGATGATGGGGATCGATAGCCAAGAGACGACGGTAAAATGATTCTGCCCTCTCCCACTCTCCACTGTTTTGCGCGCTCCAGGCAAGACGCAGCGCACAATCACCCGCACAGGCCAGAAGTGCCGGATGGCCAGGAAAAGCGCGCAACAACTGTTCAGCCAGAGAGAATGCTTCCAAAAAAGCAGCGCGACGATAGAGAGCCAAAAGCTGCTCACTGGTCAATAGACTATTTTCTTGAGAGGAGAGAGTCGGCATCAGAGCATCGAAACAGCAGTTAAGCAAATCACGCCAGCGATCACATACAGCTTACCGAGAGGGCTGCATTATGGCACAGGCAAAGATCACAAAAAAGATTGTTGACGCTATCACACCAGGGGAGACGGATCAATTTTTTTGGGATGTGGCGCTGAAGGGCTTTGTCTTGAAAGTGACGGCGGCGGGTAAAATTGTTTATGTCATCCAATACCGTCACAGCAACCGCTTGCGACGATATGTGGGAAAGAGGGTACTGCCATTGTTGGCGTTCCCAGAGTATGGGCAAAGGTACGCACACTGGCAGGGTTGAGCGACATAACCTTGCATGGGTTGCGCCATGCCTTTGCCTCAGGGAGGGGCCATGTCGGGTTAAGTTTGCCTGTTGTCGGGGCGTTCTTGGGACATTCCAGCACATCCATAACGGTTGTTGAATTATCTGTTACCAAAAAGCGTGGTGTACGGTGATACATTGTTCTTGTAATTATACGTTTGACGTTATACGATAAACATATGATCAAGAGCTTTCGCGACAAACAGACAGAACTGCTCAATGACGGCGAACGGGTGCCACGCTTCGAGGCTGTTGCCAAGATTGCCCTCCGAAAACTCGATATGCTGGCTGCTGCCCATTCTTTGGATGATTTGCGGATACCTCCCAACAACAGGCTGGAATCACTCCATGGCGATCGGCGTGGACAGTACAGCATTCGGATCAATGACCAGTTTCGTATCTGTTTTGAATGGCAAGAAGGTCATGCCTGCCATGTCGAAATTGTGGACTATCATTAGGGGTTGCCATGCGCATCAAAGTTCATCCAGGGGAAGTGCTGAGGGAAGAGTTCATGCACCCACACAATCTGAGCGCCAACGCACTAGCCATGCGCTTGCGAGTGCCCACAACCCGTATCGGGGCCATAATTCATGAACGCCGCAGTATCACAGCCGATACAGCCATTCGTCTATCCCATTTGTTTGGGACAACACCAGAGTTTTGGCTTAACCTGCAAACTCAACACGATCTATCCGTTATGATGCAGAAGATTGGCGATGAAGTAAAACGCGACGTTTGCGCGGTTACGCCATTTGATTGCTGAGACAAAAACGGCCACCTTGCGAGTGACCGTAAATATTTGATTTTATTGGTACACGGTATTGGATTCGAACCAATGACCTTTGGCTTCGGAGGCCAACGCTCTATCCAACTGAGCTAACCGTGCAAAGTGCAAAAAGTGGCTGTCACTATAGAAACGGTTTGCGCTCTTGTCAAAGGGATGAATGAGTCTTGACAAAAACAGCCCCCTCCTTTTAGCCTGTGCATATCTCTGCCTGGGCGATGTCCGGGCCGTAAACCCCCTTTGGAGTCGTTGTGACCATGAATCAAGATATCGTGCAAACTTCGGATGGCACCTTTGAACAAGATGTACTGAAATCGGAATTGCCTGTTTTGGTGGACTTTTGGGCTGAATGGTGCGGCCCATGCAAGCAGATTGGCCCCTTCCTGGATGAGATGGCCGTGGATTTCAAAGGCCGTCTCACCGTCGCTAAAATCAATATCGATCATAACCCCAATACCCCAGGCACCTATGGCGTCCGTGGTATTCCGACCCTGATGCTGTTCAAAAAAGGGCAGATCGAAGCCACAAAAATCGGTGCCCTGCCCAAATCCAAACTCTATGAGTGGGTTGAAAGCTCTTTGGCCTGATCTGTTGCACGGTCAAAATGCACACCAACCGCCATGCGCAACTCCTTGCGCATGGCGGTCCTTTTTGTGCTCACTCTATTTGTCGGCCTGAGCGCCCATCCCGCTCACTGATAATTGCCAGCGCTGACAAAAAACTCTTACCTCTGCTTCTGTCACTGCCTGCAGCCGCAACCGTTTATCCCGTGCCTGCTCTCCGGCCAGCAACTGTACCCGACCTTTGGCAATATGCAGTTGCTCTGCCAACCAGTGGCATAAAGCCTGATTGGCAGCCCCGGCTACCGGAGGTGCGGTCACAGCAATTTTAATCGCCGTGCCATACATCCCCAATACCGTTACTCGGGCCGCTCGTGGCTGTAGACGTACCTCCACATACCAATCTCCCCCCTGCCAACGGCCTGGCAGCTCGTCGCTACTCTGCTCAACCATGCAACATCAAGCGAAAGGTGACATCTTGCAAAATAGCCAAAAATACCAATATCGCCAACGCCGCCATTAAAGGAGAGATATCCAATCCATATACCGTCGGCAACCGGGGCCGCAACCAGCGCACCAAAGGTTCTGTGGCCTGAAACACAAAGCGTAACAGAGGATTGGCCAAATTAATCCGTACCGGACGACCACGGCGGAAAGCCAACCAGGAACGAATGTGCAATCCCCCGCGCACAAAAAGCAACAAAAGATAAAAGGTCAACAAAAGATGCACCAAGGTGATCACTTCCAATAGCAGCGATGATAACGCCATGCTGCCACGGGCCATGCCAGCCACCAGGCGCTGCAACAAGGATAATCCCAACAACGCCACAATCGGAGAGAGATCCAGCCCCGCCACCGGAGGCAACAGACGTCGCAACGGTTCCAACAGCGGATCGGTCGCCCGCATCAAAAACTGCACAATCGGATTATAGGGATCTGGATTGACCCAGGAGAGCAACACCCGAATCAAAATCATCCAGGTATAAACCCCCAAGGCAAAATCCAACAACACAGTCAGTGAACCAAGAACGCCCATCGTCTTCTTTCCTGTTGGTTATGAAAGTCGATTGTCACACTCAGGAGTGACCACGCAAGGCACGCGACCGTTGCCAAGCCGCTTGCACCGCTTCAATCAACGCTCCTCGCACCCCTGCTGTTTCCAGACGGGTGAGAGCTGCAATAGTGGTACCTCCCGGGGAGGTAACCTGATTTTTCAAGACACCCGGATGGCTTCCACTCGCATCCAACAGACGGGCTGAACCAATCAAGGTACGAATCGCCAAACGATCGGCCACCGCACGCGGCAGACCGCAGGCCACCCCACCATCCGAAAGTGCTTCGGCAATCAAATAGACATAGGCCGGTCCTGATCCCGACAAAGCGGTGACCCCATCCATCCACCCCTCATCCTCAATCTCCACCACCTCGCCGGTGACCGCCATAATGGCGTGGGCCCATTGTCGCTCTCTCTGTCCCAACCATGCCGGAGCATAAAGCGCTGCAATCCCTTCACCGATCAAAGCCGGAGTGTTGGGCATCACCCGTACCACCCCTTGTCCTTCCGGCACTCCCTGCTGCAACGTCGCCAACTCAATACCGGCAGCAATCGAAAGCAGCAACTGCTCCTTCTGCCAATAAGCAAATATCTCCTGCAAAACAGCCCCTACCTTGCCCGGTTTTACCGCCAAAATCACCACCTGCGGTTGCAAACGCATCAGGCTCAGATTGTCTGCTACTACCGAAATCGCAAACTTTTCCTGTAACCATTGCCGCCGTTCTGCTACCGGTTCGCTGACACACAACTGTCCACCGGTCACTCCAGCCTGCAACAATCCTGCAATCATGGCAGCGGCCATGTTGCCGCCACCAAGAAAACCAATCCGTATCTCCTGCAACATTTCGGTTATTTCCACTCTGGATGATTAAAATGATTTGACCTCTTCTGGGGTAAAACCAACAGCATGCAGACGGCGGCGGGCTGCTTCTGCCTCCTTCTGCGAGACAAATGGACCAACCCATACCCGCAAATGGGTGACATGGTTGATCTCTACCGGCTCCACATAAACCGGCATCTTTTGTTCGCTGACACGGGCCAAAGCCTTGTCGGCATTGGCCGACTCCCGGAAAGATTCTATCTTGAAAGCATAGGAACCCTTGCGATGCGCTGCACCACTGCGCGCAGGAGGCAGATCAGCATCCAGGCTGGCATCCAGAATTACCTCTGCAAGCGGATCGGTTACCTCTTCGCGGGGGGCAGGAGAAGGTCGGGCTTTTTTAGCCTCCTGGGGTGCGGGAGTTTTTCCGCTGCGGGCAGATGTGCTGGAAAGCGGCGGTTGTTGTTGCTGCTGTTGCTGTTGCTGTAACACCCTGTTGAAATCATCGGCGACCGACAAATCGCGACCACTCAAAAGTCGATTGCGTTCCGCTTGTGAGTAGGCTGTGCCATCCCGCTGCACCAACTGAAAAAAGGTATTAAAATCAGCGACAGCCGCATCATGCCGGTTTTGCAGAGAGTGCAGTTGTCCCCGATAATAATAGCTCCCCGGAAAATCTGGATTCAGGCGAATGGCGGCATTAAAATCCTCCATGGCTCCCTCCACCTGATTCAGCCGGGTGCGGGCCATCCCTCGGTGCTGCAACGCCAAAAAATCTTTCGGATCCAAGGCTACAGCCACATTCAAATCGGCCAAAGCAGGACGTGGTTGTTGTAAAGCCAACTGCACCATGCCACGCAAACGATAGGCCAGAGGATAATCTGCCTGCAACTCAATCGCCTGTTTGCAATCGGAAAATGCCTGTTGTGCCAGGTGGGATTGTGTGGGAGCGGCCAAGTGCTGCTGATAGCGGGCCTGGCAGCGTCCGATCAAAGCCTGCAGTCGGCTCTCCTGATTACCCTGACCCTGGCGCAACAACTCGCCAAAGGCAGAGGCGGCCCGACTGTAATGACCCTGCTCCAACTCGTGTTGCGCCTGTGCCAGAGGATCGGCAACCGCAACCCCTGCCACCATCCCGGCGCTTGCTACAGCAATACTCCATGACAACCGCTTTGCGCACATGCTCTCCTCCTGCCCATTGCTCTGATACCCACCCCTCCTCAACGCGCTCCGAACAGGGCGCTGCCAACGCGCACCCAGGTCGCTCCCTCTTCGATAGCCACCTCAAAATCCTGACTCATACCCATTGATAGCTCATTCATGCAGACGCCAGCAATCTTTTCTGCGGCCATCTGTTGTGCCAGTCGCGCCAAAGCACGAAAATAGGGACGTGCCTCTTCGGCGGTGGCTGTCCAAGGTGGAATGGCCATCAAACCCTGTACCGCCAAACCAGGCAGTTGTGCCACCTGTTGCAATAGCGGCAGCAGCTCTTCAGCAAGCACTCCCTGTTTTTGACTCTCCCGACCAATATTGACCTGCAACAAGATGGGCAAACTCTCTCCTTGCATCAGCGCTGCCGACAAAGTCTGCGCCAAAGGCAGCGTATCCACACTGTGAATCATTTGAAAGATGCCTGCCGCCAGTTTGGCTTTGTTACGTTGCAAAGGACCAATCAAATGCCACTGCAAAGGCAGAGCCTGTCCAGCAGCAGCCAGCAAAGAAGGAGTTTCGGCCAACTCGCACTGTTTTGCCCGCGCCTCTTGAACCCGGTTTTCTCCAAAACAGATTTGACCGGCCGCTGCCAGTGCGGCAACACGTGTCGCAGGC
>NZ_RXIU01000430.1 GCF_004217665.1 Candidatus Magnetaquicoccus inordinatus
GGATGATCCCGCCGTTGTTGCAGAGCACTGCGATAACAGCGCTCTGCTGCCACTGCATCTTGCGCACGCTGCTGCAGGTTACCCAGATTGATCCAGGCTTCCACAGGATCGGCAAGCAAACGGGTCGCCTGCTGATAATAGTGTACCGCCTCTGCAAACTGCTCGGCAGAGGCCAGGGCATTGGCCAGGTTATAGCAATTTTCTCCATGCTGCTGACTGTTTTGCTGCGGCAGAGCCAAAGCGAGTCGATGGTGTTGGATTGCCAGCGCAAACTGTCCCAATTGCCGATAGAGATTGCCTAAATTGCGTTGTGCCAGGGGCAATTGTGGTTGTAACGCCAAGGCGGCTTTATAGTGTTGAATCGCCTGATCATAGTGACCCAGATCACGCAACAGGTTGCCTAAATTATAGTGCGCGGGATAGAGATTGGCTTGCAGACGCAAGGCGGTCTGAAAACTGCTGACCGCATCGTTTTGCAGACCCATTTTTTGTTGCAGATTGCCATAATTAAACCATACCTCAGCCGTGACCTCGCCAGCTTGCAAGCGTCGCTGATACAGATTCAGGGCTGTTGCATATTGTTGCAGGCGTGTGTAGAGAGAGGCAAGATTGGTCAGAGCAACCGGGTTGTGCGCATCCTGCAGTAAAACCTGCTGATAGAGTCGCAACGCCTCTTGCCAACTCCCCTGCTGGTGAGCCAGCAGGGCTTGGGCAAGTATCTGCGCAGGTGTACTACCGGTTGCCGGATCGGACACTATTTTTCGCTCTTTTGCACCGAATTTTCCAGAGCAAGCAGCATGGTGTCGATTCCCTCTGCATCATCCCGTTGCAAGAGTTGTTTGAATTGGGCGCGATAGTTGGCAACCACGCTGACTCCCTCGATGGTCACATCATTGACCTTCCAGGATGCTCCCTGGCGTGCCAACAGATAGGAGACCTTGAACTCGGTTCCTTTGCTGACCACTACGCTATCCACACGGCTCAGATTACTGGTTTGTGCCAACTCTTTGGTAAAGCGCACCTCTTCACTTTTGTAACGTTCAATGCTGTTCATATAGGTATTTTCCAGCAAACGTTCAAAGAGCTGAATAAAGCGCTCTTTTTGTGCGGGCGAAAATTTATGCCATTTAGGTCCGACGGCTGCCTGTGACATGGCATGAAAATCAAACTCTTCAAAGACGATGGCGCGCAATTTTTCCCGACGTACTGGCATTTTTTCCGGGGTATTCAATTGGACATCACGAAGAATGGTCAAAACTTTCTGCACCACTTTACCCATATAGGCAATCGCCTCGCCCTCCCCGGCCCAGGCGCTATTCAAGCCAGCAAGCAGTAGAGAGGTGAGCAAAAGCAGTTGCCAAGAGCAGCGACGCAGTGTTGTAAACAGAGAGGAGATACACATGGGTAGTCGGATTCCTTGCAAAGTTATTTGACAGAGCCATGAATAAACTGACTGATCAACTCTTCAAAATTGAT
>NZ_RXIU01000431.1 GCF_004217665.1 Candidatus Magnetaquicoccus inordinatus
ACGACCCTTGCGCTCTTCGTTATTCATCTTCCGGTATCCTGTACTGCGGAGGATTGTGCACAATTGCTTGTACCCTGATGATTTAACCACTCTTCACTTCACAGTATCTGCCCATTGCACATTTTTTTCAAGGTTCATTTGAGAGTCGTTCTCTGTATTGAGGGTCAGACAAATCTTTACAACTCTTCAAACACACTTACAGAAAAACCCCTTACAGTGTGACCATGGTGCAGAGGAGAAGGGGCGAGGGCCTCATCCAGAGACCTGGTGCGGAGAGGGTTGCGTGTTGTCGTGACCTGTTTAACCGTTTATGTACTGTGAATATCTGCAGGAGCAGAAAGGGGAGTAGCGATGAACATCATGGCGATGGGCAATATGGGTGGGATGGGCGGCATGGGGGGGATGCGTGGCATGGGCAAAGCCCCCACTGCCAGCGACTTGCTGAGCAAACTGGATAGTGATGCTGATGGTTTTCTCAGTTTGAGCGAAGCCAAAGGGCCTTTGCAAAAGGATTTTGCCGCTGCAGACAGCAACAGCGATAACAAATTAAGCAGTGATGAGTTGCAACAGTTGTTGACTGCGCACAGTCAGCGACGTGGCAACGGCATGTCGGGCATGGCGCCCCTTTCGGCAGCCGATCTGCTGAGTCAGATGGATACCAACAAGGATAATGGCATCAGCAGCGATGAGGCGCAGGGTAAATTGCAAGAGCGTTTTACCCTTGCCGACAGCAACAGCGATGGCAAGGTAAGCCTTGAGGAGCTGCAGAAGGATATGGACACGGTGAGGCCAGAATCATGACACTGCCCAGCGAAAGCAGAATCAACATCCGCAATCTGGAGAGAATAGACATCATGATTTCCGTGTCTAGCGTTTGATACGAATGGCTTCCGGCTTGACCGCCCGCAAGGCATCAAAATGGATGTGTGACAGATAATCAGGCATCTCCTTTTGCTCGGCGATGCGGTTGCTGATGGCCCAACGTGTTTCATCCTCGAGCATGATCAACAAAATTTGGTCGAGCAACACCCGATAGCCAAAACTGTTCCAGACCTGCTTGACCAGCTCTTTATCCACCTTGCTGATTTGCGCCACAATGGTTTGTGCCTCATCCGGATTGTTATGGGTAAACTCCTCCGCCTGGATCAAGGCGCGCAAAAAACGCTTGATGGTCTCTGGATGCTGTTTGATATACTCTTTTTTGGCAACCAGATTATAGGTTTCCGTATAGATATCCTTGTCATAGAAGGTTGTTATCCCCGCTGCGTGCGTTTTTTGAATCTGCGCCAGCGGATAGTTCCAGGTGGACACCGCATCGACCTGTTTGGCGGCAATCGCGCTCTGCATCTCATCCGGTTTCAGGGCAACCAATTGCACACTGCTGCGATCGATGCCATTGGCATTCAAAAAGGTGCTGAGAAAAAAATCTGATGTGGTACCAGGGGTATAACCGATACGCTTGCCATGCAAGGCT
>NZ_RXIU01000432.1 GCF_004217665.1 Candidatus Magnetaquicoccus inordinatus
GACGGATTGCCGCCATCGGCAAGGCGGGCAATCCCGACGTGCAGCCGGGGGTTACGATGCGGATTGGGGCAGCCACCGAGATTATTGCCGGTGAAGGCAAGATTGTCACCGCCGGAGGGATCGACAGCCATATCCATTTTATCTGTCCGCAACAGGCGGAAGAGGCGCTCTTCAGTGGTATCACCACCATGATTGGTGGCGGAACCGGACCGGCGGCAGGCAGTTGTGCCACCACCTGTACCCCTGGCCCCTGGCATATCTATCGGATGTTGGAGGCGATGGAGAGCCTGCCGGTCAATATTGGCCTGCTGGGCAAAGGCAATGCCAGTCTGCCAGAAGGGCTGCGTGAGCAGGTGCAGGCGGGAGCCATGGGCTTGAAGCTGCATGAAGATTGGGGAACCACTCCGGCAGCTATTGATTGTTGTCTGCGGGTGGCGGAAGAGATGGATATTCAGGTGGCCATCCATACCGATACGCTCAATGAGGCGGGATTTGTGGAAACCACTTTGGCCGCTTTCCAAGGGCGCACCATCCATACTTTTCATACCGAAGGGGCAGGAGGAGGCCATGCCCCGGATATTTTGCGTGCGGTTGGTGTGGCCCATGTCCTACCCTCTTCCACCAATCCCACCCGCCCCTATACCCATAATACTGTCGATGAACATCTCGATATGTTGATGGTCTGCCACCATCTGGATGCCTCTATCGCCGAGGATGTGGCCTTTGCCGAATCGCGTATTCGTCGGGAGACCATCGCTGCCGAGGATATTTTGCATGATTTGGGTGCCATTTCCATGCTCTCTTCCGACTCCCAGGCCATGGGCAGGGTAGGAGAGGTGATCATGCGCACCTGGCAAACCGCCCATAAAATGAAGATACAACGGGGTGCCTTGCCGGAAGATCGTGGTTTGGGTCACGATAACTTTCGTGCCAAACGCTATATCGCCAAATATACCATCAATCCTGCCATCACCCACGGCATTGCCGATTGGGTTGGCTCGGTGGAGGTGGGAAAATTGGCAGATCTGGTGTTGTGGAAACCGGCCTTTTTTGGGGTCAAGCCAGCCATGGTCCTGAAGGGGGGGATGATTGCTGCCGCCTTGATGGGTGATCCCAACGCATCGATTCCCACTCCGCAACCGGTCTATCAACGACCGATGTTTGCCACCTTGGGTCTGGCCTTGCGCTCCTCCTCGGTCACCTTTGTTGCACAAGCGGCCATGGACAATCCACAACTGCGTGCCTTGGGTCTGCAAAAACCGCTGCTGGCTGTGCACGGCTGTCGCAACTTGCAAAAAAGTGCGATGATCCACAATGCACGGACTCCCCATATGGAGGTGGATCCGGAAAGCTATCAGGTGTGTGCCGATGGGGAGTTGTTGACTTGTGCACCTCTCCAGGTGTTGCCGATGGCGCAACGCTATTTTCTCTTTTAGGTGGAGAACGCTGCAATGATCTTTTTGACCG
>NZ_RXIU01000433.1 GCF_004217665.1 Candidatus Magnetaquicoccus inordinatus
AATTGCCCGGAAGAGGATATGGGCACGCGGGTGATCGATCTGATCTGTCCCATAGGCAAAGGGCAACGCGGTTTGATCGTCGCACAACCGCGTACCGGTAAAACCATGCTGATGCAAAGCATTGCTCACTCAATCGCTACCAATCATCCAGAGGTGATTTTACAGGTTTTGCTGATCGACGAACGACCGGAAGAGGTCACCGATATGCAACGCTCAGTACGCGGCGAAGTGATCTCCTCCACTTTTGATGAACCTCCCACCCGTCATGTCCAGGTGGCCGAAATGGTCCTGGAAAAGGCCAAACGGTTGGTCGAGCATAAAAAAGATGTCGTGATTCTGCTTGATTCCATCACCCGTCTGGCGCGGGCATATAATACAGTGGCTCCCCCCTCCGGCAAGGTGTTATCCGGAGGTATCGATGCCAATGCACTGCAACGTCCCAAACGCTTTTTTGGTGCAGCGCGTAATATCGAAGAGGGAGGCTCTCTGACCATTATTGCCACCGCCTTGGTGGATACAGGTTCCCGGATGGATGAGGTGATTTTTGAGGAGTTTAAGGGAACCGGCAATATGGAGCTGCATCTGGATCGCAAATTGGTCGAAAAACGTATTTTTCCAGCTATCGATATTGCCAAATCTGGTACCCGTAAAGAACAATTATTGATTGATCGCGATGAGTTAAACAAACTCTGGTTGCTGCGCCGGGTATTATTGCCCATGGGGCCTCAAGATTCCATGGGGTTTCTCCTGGACAAAGTTAAAGCAACAAAGAATAATGCTGAATTTTTCTCCAGTATGAACAACTGACTCACATTGGGAATTGATTATCATGAAAGCGGACATCCATCCTGACTATCACGAAGTGACCTATAGCTGCACTGGTTGCAACACCGTCATCACTACCCGTTCCACGGGCAGGGATTTGATTGTCGGTGTCTGTTCTTCCTGTCATCCATTTTATACCGGTAAACATAAACTGGTGGATACCGCCGGACGCATCGAGCGGTTCAAACGTAAATATGGTCTGGCAGTTTGATCGTGCATACAGGCCGGAAAGCTTTTCTTCCGGCCTGTTATCAGACAGGTGATCTGTTGCAGTGCTGTTTCTCCCAGTTCAGCAACCACAGTTTGCTGGCAACACCACCAGGAGCACTAAAACCTCCCAAACCATTTGCCCCAACCACACGGTGGCAGGGAAGAAGCAAAGGTAAGGGGTTGGCGGCAACTGCTTGTCCCACAGCGCGCGGTGCGCTGTTCAGTTGTTGCGCCAATTGGCCATAACGCATGGTTGTGCCCGGTGGAATCGTCGCCAACAGTTGTCCTACCCGCTTTTGAAACGGGGTGCCTTCCCAGCACACAGGTACCGGAATGGGACGAAAATGGCCGTTGAAATAGTCGGTCAACCAGGAGCGCACAGCCTGCAGCAGAGTGCTATCCACCTCTGGCAGAGAGC
>NZ_RXIU01000434.1 GCF_004217665.1 Candidatus Magnetaquicoccus inordinatus
CATGTCTGAAGATCTCTCTTTGTTTTCCCAAATCATAGCCGCTGTTCCCATCACTGCCACCACCTTTGCCCTGATCTTTCTTGCCGAATTGGGCGATAAGACCCAATTGGTTTGCATGACTTTGGCTGCCCGACATCGTCCCATGCCGGTTTTTCTGGGGGCGCTGTTTGCTTTTATCATCCTCAATGTTCTGGCGGTGATCTTTGGCTCTGCGCTCTCCGCCTGGATTCCGAAAAATGTGTTGGTTTGGATTGTCGCAGCCTTGTTTGCCTTTTTTGGGATTCAATCTTTGCGCGCTGCCAAGGAAGAGGAGGAGGAGGAAGAGGTGGCCGAACAAAGTGGCCACAGTATCCTGATTCGTGCCTTTCTGATGATCTTTCTGGCTGAATTGGGCGACAAAACCCAAATTGCCGTCATTGGTATGGCCAGTACCGCGCCGATGATCCCGGTCTGGATTGGTGCAACCCTGGCTCTGGGTGCCTCTTCTGCACTGGGTGTTCTGGTCGGGCGGACCTTGTTGCAAAAAATTTCCAAACCGTTGCTCAATCGGGCCAGCGGTCTGTTTTTTCTCGGTTTGGCTGCACTTTCCTTGGCAGGTCTCTATTGGCAATAGGCAGTCAGAGCCCTTTGGCAGATAATCGGTACAGTGGTTGCTGCGCGAGACTTGACAAAAGCGGTGGAACACCGTCTATTACCAACGATTCTCTCTTTTCGGACCACTCCGATTTTTTGCCTGACAGGTGGTAACCATGAAAAAAAACGCTGCATTCCTGTTGTTGCTCGGACAACTGCTCTTCCTGGCCAATACAGGTTTGGCTGGTTTAATCGGCGACTTGTATATGGCCAAATATGAGGATCATTCCATCAGCATCGAGGTGGATGTCGGTTTGATGGGCAATGCCTGCCGTCTTTATATTGACGGTACTTTGATTGGTGAAGAGAAGGTATTTACCATCGGTCATCCCAAGTCACTGCGCTCGCGCATCAACAACAAAGAGGTTTTGGTGTCAGTCAATCAGGGCTTGGTAGGTACCGATGTCAAGCTGTTTATCGATGGCACCGAAATGCCGCTCAGACAGCAACGCTGAGAGAGAGATTCCCCTTCGTGTCCCATACACAACCAGAAATATCCTTGTCGATACCGTCCGCGCAATTTGTCATTGGTGCGGTATCGGCACGGCAGTTTCCCAGCGATGAACGGGCGGAAATTGCCTTTGTTGGACGTTCCAATGTCGGCAAATCCTCTTTGCTCAATCGGTTGTTAAACCGGCGCAATCTGGCCAGAGTCAGCCGTACCCCTGGTCGAACACGGGAGATCAATTTTTTTCATGTGGGTAGTGCCTGGTCGTTTGTCGATCTGCCAGGTTATGGTTATGCCAGCGTTGGCCAAGAGCAACGTTCGGTGTGGGATCAAGTTCTGGGCAGCTATTTTGGCCAACGCCGCA
>NZ_RXIU01000435.1 GCF_004217665.1 Candidatus Magnetaquicoccus inordinatus
GAGCTGCTCGATCTGATTTTTGCTCCTGGATTTTCGATGGCCAAAAAGGTCTCGGATGTTTCGGGGCGCGGTGTAGGTATGGATGTGGTGCGTACCAACATTGAAAAATTACGCGGAACGGTGCATATCGCCTCCAAAGTGGGTAAAGGGACGCGGATCATTTTGAAGCTGCCTCTGACCCTGGCCATTATTCCGGCGATGATCGTTTCAGCAGGCAAACTGCGTTTTGCCATCCCAGAAATCGGCTTGATTGAAATTGTCCGCGTTGCGGAAACCGACCTGGCCAAGCAGATTCAGATGGTCTGCGATGCACCTGTTCTCTCCTTGCGCCATACCTTGTTGCCGCTGGTGGATCTGGCCAGCACTTTGGGCATCGAAACACCAGAGGGTGATGCCGGCATTCGCTGGATGGATGTCTGGTCGCGCCAACATTCGCAACAACAAAAAAGCAATGCCGCCTCCGGCAACCAACCGGTTCCCAAACGCACCTCGCGGCCTCCTGGTCATTCGATCAGCCACTACAGCCAAGCCATCTATGTCATGGTGATCAATGTCAGTGGCAACACTTTTGGCTTGGTGGTGGATGATGTTCTGGATAGTGAGGAGATTGTGGTGAAACCGCTGCCCTCTTACGCCAAGGATACCACCTGTTTTTCAGCGGTAACCATCCTGGGTGATGGTAGCGTTGCCTCCATCATCGACTATGCCGGAATTGTGGAAAAGGCCAAAATCAACTTCAGCAGCCTGGAGGCGGCCAGCGCCGATATGGAAGAGGTTACTCGTGCCGCTCTGCGCGAAAAACAGAATATCATTCTTCTGGAAACCCCCAGCGGCTTGGTTATGGGTATTGTCAACAACATGGTCAGCCGGGTGGAGGTTATTCAACGCGGCAACTGCAGGATGGAAAATATCAATCATCAATCCTATATGCACTACAATGGCGTCAGCTTCCACATCCTCTATCCCGATCAGATTTTGGGTTTGGAAGGCAATGGTTATTCCGGTGAATCGGGCAACGATGATGATACCTTCTGCATGGTGGTCCCAGCCATCTCCGGTCTGCAGGTTGGCTTGATGTTCTCACGCATCGTCGATACCATGGAAGCCTACATTGATCTGGATACACATGTCATTCAGGCTGACGGCCTGTTTGGCACCGCCCGTATTGATGGGCGGTTGGTGCTCTTTCCGGATCTTAACCGTCTTTTCCAACTGGCTGATATTATGCCATCTTCGGTGGAAACTCCGGTGGATTATGATGGTCTGAAAGCTTTGGTGGTGGACGATACCCCCTTCCTGCGTATTGTCACCACCACCTATCTCACGCAGGCCGGTTTTGCTGTGGAACAAGCGGAAGATGGCATGATTGCCTCGCAGCGTCTGAAAAATACCCCTTACGATCTGGTGGTGACCGATATCAATATGCCGGTGATGGATGGCTT
>NZ_RXIU01000436.1 GCF_004217665.1 Candidatus Magnetaquicoccus inordinatus
TTATGGATTGCCTTGCCACCTGTCAAAACAGTTTGGTTGGCCCACTGGACTATTATTTAATGAAGTTATGGCAAAAAAGGCAGATTATCCACAAGCCCGCCACCTGCGCATTATTGAACTATTCTTGCTAAAGAGCAACCAATATTGAAACATTTTGCAAGGCCATGGTGTCAGAATATCGACCCTCCAGGCGTCAGAGGAGTCGAGATGTAAATTACGTTAATAAGATGACACACACTGTCTCAGCCATTTTGCTCTCTATGGTGTGCAATAAAGGTGTTAACAGTAGTCAAAATAAGATAATTTTGATCTTTGGATGGTTTTGGCAAACATGTTGCTTGGTATACGCATACCGGGGCTGTTGGCTCAGTCCAATCCATGCAATAATAATCAAGGAGGAGGAGCAAGACCATGGTGATCCATTTCAAAGGTGACTCTGAAGAGCTCTATCGTTGGCGATCGATTAAGCACTCTCTCTTGCTGGTAACAGCAATTTTTTGCTCCACTCTGTTGGTGGTAGCCTTTTCGACAGCAGTGCAAAAGGCAACCTACTTTGTGAGCCATTCCATTCGTTAGCCGTTGTATTGTGATTTGTCGATGTCAGGGAAAAGATGACTGAAGAACAACACCCCGTTCCGTTGCGACGCACCTTTGCCATTATTTCCCATCCGGATGCCGGCAAAACCACACTCACTGAAAAGTTGCTGCTCTTTGGCGGCGCGATACAGATGGCTGGACGAGTAAAGGCGCGTGGACAGCAACGTTTGGCACGCTCAGACTGGATGAAGGTGGAGCAGGAGAGGGGTATTTCTGTAACCGTTTCTGTCATGACCTATCACTACCAAGGGCTGACCTTTAATCTCTTGGATACCCCAGGCCATGCCGATTTTAGCGAGGATACCTACCGTACTTTGACGGCAGTGGATTCGGCTATCATGGTGATCGACGCCGCCAAGGGGATCGAGGCGCAGACTCTCAAGTTGTTTGAGGTCTGTCGCTTGCGCAATGTACCAATTATTACTTTCATCAATAAAATGGATCGTGATGGTAGGGATCCATTTGATTTGATGAGTGAAATTGAAGAGCAGTTGGCTTTGGAAGCCACTCCGGCCACTTGGCCAATTGGGGTGGGACGGGATTTTCTCGGCTGTTATGATTTGCGTGCCGATCAGTTATTGTTTATGGATCGCAGTGATGGCCGCGAGGTATTGGATGGAGTGACCTGCAATGGTTTGCAGGATAATAAGATTGATCAACTCATCCCTTCTGGTGCCGCCAAAACTCTGCGCGAAGAGGTGGAGATGGTACGTGGTTTATGTCCTGCTTTTAATTTGACCAGTTATCGGCAGGGTCATATGACACCAGTGTTTTTTGGCAGTGCCATCAATAATTTTGGTGTCAGGGAATTGTTGCAGGGTGTCTTGGAATTGGCACCAGC
>NZ_RXIU01000437.1 GCF_004217665.1 Candidatus Magnetaquicoccus inordinatus
TGATAAATATTTTTAAATGGCTGTGTGGCAACGGAATGTAACAGACATAGCTTGCGGCTCCTACATTAAGAGTGGAATATACCCGCCTATTCTACCAAATAATAGACCATGTTGCTAAGTTAATGGCATTGAGGTGCCCTCCCTGGACCCGCAGTTGATTTGGGTGATGAATAGTTACAAAAAGAGAGGTGTGGAACCAAGAAGGGGGGATCGGCCTCCTGTAGTTCCACACCACGCCGTTTACAGAATACCCGGTCCCTGCAAGGTGGTCACGGTGCGGAATGGAATACCTGCGGCAACTGCACTGGCTACCAAACCAGCCCGTAGGCTAAATCCACTGTATTGCGAGGGATCCAAACCAATCGCCCCCACCCGCTCTTTGACAATCAACGCAATGCCATGTCCAGTCAAAGGCACTCCCGAACGCTGGCCATGACGGTTAATACCTTGAAACAGCGAACCTTCTTCAATTTGTGCACTCTGCAACCAATCTTTCATCGCCCGAACCGGACAGACCGAACCACGGGCATATTGCAAATAGGCATTGCCCTCCGGCAGATGAATCTCAATACCTTCGCGAATAAAACGCAGATCGGCCATGGTCAATGTGGTCAGCTCAGAGCGGCGCAATCCGGCAGCAAATCCACATAAAATCAATGCCTTGTCCCGCTTGTCCTTCAGACGCTCTCCCAGAGTGCCCACAATGGCCAATACCTGCTCTTTGACCAACGGGGTCACTTTGCGCTGCTCTTTGCCATGACTGCGACGAATACCGGTCAATACCGCATGCACCGCATCCGATTTGGTCGGATCATCCAAACCTTGGTTGGTGTGCGCCTTGCCGATCGAAACTTTCCAACGTACCAAAGTGGCATATTTGTGCGATTGTGCATGCGCCATCAAATAGGCCGCAACCGTTTTCGAGGCCGATGGCACTGTGCCTCCCCAATCCACAAAACGACGCAAATCTCCCCAATAGGCCATGCGCGTATTATCGGCCAAAACTCCTGCTTGCGGCGGTCCCATCTGTGGGGGATATTCCAATCCCTGCGTAACCGGCGTAGGTAAAACTTCCATACGAGACTCCAATTCCTTTAAGAGTTAAACAATGTGTGTTCCGCCTTACCACTGGCCAAGGCGTGGCAATAGATCGTCTGAAACAACTTATATTATATATTAGGTACTACTATGGGCGCAGAAAAGGCTACCGCCGCACTGTACAGGCTGCTTTGCGCTTGCTGTGCTGCTGTTGGTCCGGAATATGCCGGGCTCAGGAGATATTTTCGGCCTTTTTTAGAGTTCTTTGTTAGAGACCTGAGCCACGGTGTACCGGTCAAACGTGACTGTTAGTATGCAGTAACAGTGCCAAGTTTCAATCGCACTGATTAGGGTGAGATTGTATGGCAAGATAGAAGGGCAACACCCAAAAATGGGAAT
>NZ_RXIU01000438.1 GCF_004217665.1 Candidatus Magnetaquicoccus inordinatus
TTCTCAAGCTCCGTGTGTGATCAAGCGCAGAAGTTTGTGGGGATGTCAAGAATTTTTCATGCCAAAAATTCACTAAATCTCATACCATCCTCTGCTCAGATAGCTTCTTCTGACGATACTCCCCGCAAATATTGCGTACCACAGATCCAGTATTATCCACCCTGGCATCGCCAGAGGTCCAAGGAGAAATCCCATTATTACCGCAACTATGATCCAGAAGAACGCAGAGCTCCATCGTCCAATGGCCATAAAATATAGCGGTCCGAACAGGAGTGCCCACAGCCATGGCACAGATCTGGTTTCTTCATAACCGTTTACTGAATTCTGAAATTTCATTATCACCCTCCGGCTATCGTTTCTTCGTGTACCCTTTTGCCGCCAAACAGAGGTCATAAACCTCATCTCTGCGCACCTGCAGATCAAGTTCCTGACCTAAAGACGACCGGAAGGAATGATCTCTCTGGCTAACCGCTTTTGCTGCTTCAAATCTGCATTCGTTTTTATCCTGTGTGAACTGTTGCGCAGAAACGCTATCTTTTACCCATGTCACCGGTGGCGGAATGCACGCTGACGCGGCAATGACAGGCAGCAGCAGAATGTATTTTTTTTATTTTTCACTCCCTTCGACTTTATCAAAGAAACCCACATCCCCAGGGCAACCCTGGCTGTCATTGTCCAGCCATTCTTGCAGAACTTTTCTTTGCCCTTCTGGCGGTTTTTCTCCGGCAAAATAGATTGTAACATGCGTACCATTCTGGATTGGATTTAGTGCGATCGTTTGGATTATTTTTGCAGTCAGGTTTGTGGTTAGTTTCAGCGAAACTTGTGCGTCGTTTTCCATTTTGTCGCCAAATACAGAAAACGCAAATGACGCCGATGCAAATGGGAAAAAATTTACTCCGCTTCCCTGTTCCCAACACCCTTTCATCTGGTTTAACGTCTTCCGGTACGCCAAATCAAACGGAACCTTGGTATCAAAAGAAATTTTTGACCCTGGGTTTGCACGCATTTCTTCTGGCGTGATTCTCGTGACTGATGACATGCACCCTGAAACAAGCGCCACAACTACAAAAGCGATAATCATTTTCGTGTTCATGCCGTCACCTATTTTGCAAGAGTTGTCAAACAATTAATGAAATTTTTTGCAACAGGATTGTTATCATGTAGCACAATCAAGCGCAGACCAGTAGGCAAATGTCAACACTGGTCGTCAGGAAAATTTTTGCACAACCGCTTTCGCGCCAGCTCGAACCATCAAGGATTTCTTGACAGTTGAACCACCGAGGATTGCTCGGTGGTTGCCTATCTTGCCGATGGCGGCAAAATGGTTTTCTGAAGGCAAGCAATCACGCCTCAGCGCCAGTCAAATGTTGATCGTCATGCCAATCGACAAACTGTGCAAGTAGGCGTTGAATCGTGGTTATTCC
>NZ_RXIU01000439.1 GCF_004217665.1 Candidatus Magnetaquicoccus inordinatus
ACTACTCCATCCCGCCTTTACGCAACTGAATGAACCAATTCCACTGCGGATTTGTGTTTTGAGTGGCGAAGCGGTTGTCTCAACCGATGCGGGTAAGACCACTCTGCATGGTACGCTCCTGTCTCATCCCTGCCTGGTGACTCCTGTTGCCTGTGCGGGTGTCCAGCAACCACATATCTCTCCAGAAACCAGAGAGATAATCCATTACCACGCTCTCCGCTATGGACTGCCTACCCCCTTTTTTCCAGAAGGGGATGCTATCCGTAATACGATAGGAATACAGAATCAATCCTTTCTCCAGCAACCTGATCTTCTGCCAACGGTGTCGCTGTTTGGCCGGGAGAGTGAATGGAAAACTTTGCTGGAAGCAGCAGAACAAGCGCGTGCCGGTCATAGTCGCAGTTTGGTCGTTGTTGGCGAAGCGGGATTTGGCAAAACCAAGCTGGTACAAACATTGCGCAACCATCTGTGTCAACAAAACACATGGCTATGGCTGGAGGGAAATTGTCGCAGCTTGGCCAGTTCTCTTGCTTGGTATCCCTTGGTTGCACCCCTGGCACAGTTAAGCCACTGTCAACCCGAGTGGGACAAAACAACAATACACTCTCATATCGTGACCTGGTTAAAAAATCACCACCCTGCCTTGGCCGGGCAAGGAGAACTGCTCTTTGAACAGATGCTCAACAGCGACTGCCATCATCCAGAGTCAGCCAATCAAGCACCATCTCCGGTACAAATAACAGCAATGGTCCGCTTTTATGCAACACTCTTGCACGCAACTGCTCAACCCACCATCCTCTTCCTGGACAATTTACAATGGGCAGATGCCAACACGTTGCAGTTATTTACGCAGCTTTCTGAAGCCTGTAATGGCAGTCATCTCTGGCTGATCGGTGCCACCCGGCGCTCCTGGTTACGCATGTTCCCTGGCAGTAATATTTTGTCTACCTTATCCCTCAGCCGCTTGCCTCTGCGCACAACCCATCAATTGCTGAAATCATTGCAACCCATATTCACTGGTGGAGATCCCTTACGTCGCCAAATGAGTCAATGGTCAAGTGGAGTTCCTCTGTTCGCAATGGAATTATTGCAGCAAGCTACCCGCTATGCCATGCCAGAACAAAAAAACTTGACCGATCTTTTTCCGCATACCTTGTTGGGATTAATCCTGGATCGTTTAGATACCGTCTCCGTCCACTGGCGCGTAGTCCGTGCCATTGCCGCTTATGGTCAAATCCGCTTGTCACACCTGCATCTCTTGGATCTGCATCCTGCTCCAACAATCAATGCGGCTGTAGAATATCTTGTCAAAATCGGTCTGCTGGGTAGTAACGCAATCAACGATGAGCGGGAAATCTATTTTAATAATGAAATGGTAAGAAGTGCCATCTGGCTGACTTTATTGGAAAGAGATCGCTTTCCAGAT
>NZ_RXIU01000044.1 GCF_004217665.1 Candidatus Magnetaquicoccus inordinatus
AAAAGATTAAAAGATTAAAAGATTAAAAGATTAAAAGATTAAAAGATTAAAAGATTAAAAGATTAAAAGATTAAAAGCAAAATCCCAGGGATTCCATCCCTGGACCCGGCCAGGGAGGTGCCCTCCCTGGACCCGCAATAGTTTTGGGTGGTGAATGGTTACCAACCAGAGAGGATGAACTGCATCGTCAGCAGTGGCGCTGCGGGCGCAGTATGCAGTGAGAGTTGTCAAGCAGATTGGCGATAGGCAATGGCTCCGCATCGCCACAGTCGTAGCGCGCAATAGTTCGATTTATAAGCTCAGAGAGGCAGGGAGAAAAAGGGGTGAGACTACAGGGTAAGGTTGCCATGGTGACCGGGGCAGTGGGTCAACTGGGTCGGCAATTTTGCCGGGCGTTGGCCTTGGAGGGGGCAGAGGTTTGGGTGACCGATCTGGACCGGCAGCGTTGTCAGCAGGTGGCGGAAGAGTTGCCGCATCGGGGGGCGTCGCATCATGCTCTGGCACTGGATGTCGGGGAGCCGCAATCGGTGCAGGAGGCGATGGCGGAGATCAAGCAGGTTTCGGCTGCTTTGGATATTGTGATCAATAACGCGGGCATTGCGGTTTTTACCCCCTTTGAAGAGCGTAGTTTTGAAGATTTTATGCGGGTGTTGCGGGTGAATACGGGGGGAACCTTTCTGTGTATTCAACAGGCAGCGCAGTTGATGCGCCAGCAGGGAAGAGGGGGCAGCATCATCAATCTGGGCTCCATCTATGGAGAGGTGAGCAGCGATCCACGCATTTATACCGATTGTGGCCGC
Organism: Candidatus Magnetaquicoccus inordinatus; assembly: GCF_004217665.1. GTDB lineage: Bacteria > Pseudomonadota > Magnetococcia > Magnetococcales > Magnetaquicoccaceae > Magnetaquicoccus > Magnetaquicoccus inordinatus. The sequence continues at coordinate 801 of NZ_RXIU01000044.1, forward strand.
AAAAATTCTGAATGTTACAGCGCCTCGAAAGCGGGTATTATCATGATGACCCGCTATTTTGCTGTGCATTTGGCGCCCTTTGGGATACGGGTCAACTGTATCAGTCCGGGTGGTATTTTTAACCAGCAAGGTGAAGATTTTGTTGGTAACTATAGTCGTGGTGTACCCATGGCGCGCATGGGGCAGGAAGAGGAGTTGAATGGTGCGGCTGTTTTTCTGGCCAGTGACGAGTCACGTTACATGACCGGGCAGAATCTGATCATTGATGGTGGCAGACTCTCCTGGTAGTTTTTTTTGCTCTCCAGTTGGATAGACGAGGTTGGCAAAGTGGAGACAGAGGGCGAGGCAGGCTGGATACAGGAGGAGGATCTGGACTATCTCAAACGGTGGATGGTCCAGGTAGAGAGACATATCCGCGAGTTGCACGAGTTGGCACAGCGCAGTGGCCGTCTGGCCATCTTTACCATCAGTTCGACAGTTAAAATTCCTGAAAAGCGTTGGCCCTATTTGACCCCCATTCGTTCCATTGTGCATGGCCATATTGGTGGGGTGGTGGTGTTTTCCCAGAGTCAGGCCATTCTGGCTTGTTCGCTGGTGGATGGTTTGGCCGATGTGGTGTTGGTGGATGCAGAGAAGAAGATTGGCATCCAATATGGACGTTCCGCAGAGTTGTTGGCGCAATTTGGCATCACCTTGCCACCCAATACGCAGATTACCAAAAGCTATGTCGAGATGGGCAACTTGAGTGCTGCTTGCGCCCGTTTTTTGCAGAAGAGTAAATTTCAAGAGTTTAAGGCAAATGATATCACTGTAGATGCTGTGTGGCTGCAACTCACCTCGTGGTTTAAGGTGTTGAGCGGACGCAAATTTGCAATTATTGGCGTTGGCAATATAGGTTTCAAGTTGGCGCTCAAGTTGGTAGAGAGTGGCAGTTCGGTAGAGATTGTGCGTCGCGATATGGTGCGTGGCATGTTGATGGCAGATGTATTGAATCTGGTCAAGCCGCGTTCGACGTTGGCGACGGTGCATTATAATCAAGATCCTTTTCAGGCCTGTTTGTATGCGGATGCCATTATAGGCTGCACCAGTGGGCAAGCGGTGGTGCCATGGGCGATGATTCAGGGGTTGAAGGAGGGGGGATTATTGATTGATGTGGGCAAGGGCTGTTTTTATCCGGATGCGGTGCGGCGAGCGATCGAGGGGGGAATACCGATTTATCGTTGTGACATTACCTCCAGTATTGACGGTTTGGTGGCGGCGATGGAGCGCAATCGGGCCTATTTATCCAACGAGATGGGGCGACGTGTCTTGCCGGAGGGGATCTGTTTGATTTCTGGCGGGCATATGGGATTGGTTGGGGATTTGATAGTCGATAATTATCGGCAGCCGACGCGCTTGTTTGGAATTTCGGATGGTTGTGGGGATATGAAACGGCAGTGGACTGAGGCAGATCAGAGCAATGTGGAGTGTTTGCAACGCTTGATGGGTAAGACAGAGGCAGCAGGTCACGCTTGATGCGGGATGGTGGCTCTTTTTTGTCGTTAGCGGTTGCTGGCTGCCAAGCGCTGTCGGTTTGCGCAACCATATTACATAAATAATAACCTTGTTTGTTCTGTTGAGCGCCATGGATGAAGAGAGTGTGTTGGCAAAGATTTTGCGGCTGGAAGAGGAGGGTAGGCTGATTGACCTTGCCCAATTTTTGCAGGGGCAAAATTTTTTGGTTGAGGAGTTGCGGAGGCTGTTGCAGCAGTTGCTGGCACAGCGGCGGATCAAGGCGGCCTATCTGTTGGCGATGATGTTGCAGCGCAGTGGAGAGTTGGGTCTTGCGACAGCATTGGCTTTGAGTGTGGGTGGGATTGCGTTTGCCAAGGAGCAGGAAGCGGGTATCGGTTTGCGCTTGTTGCAGGAGGCGATAGACAATGGCACTTTGCAGAAGAGCGATCTCTTTTTTCGCGAACAACTGTTTCCTTTGTTGCACACGGTACTGCAAAAATCCGGGCAGAGGCTGGCGGCTGACAATAAAACAAAAATCATTAATATATTAGCCTGTATGGCAAACAGTTCCTCTTTATTGTCTGGATGGCAGCGGATTCAACGGGAGTCGGTGCAGGCGATGGAGCTTGCAGAGGGGGAGGAGGAAGAGGTTTCGGGGTTGTTACAGAAGGTGGTGGCATTGGAGGGGATGGGGCAGGGCAAGGAGGCGGCCTTGACGCAGCTTTTTGTTGCCCAGAGTTATGCCATTGGTGAGATGTTGAGTTTGCTGCGTGATTTAATGCGGCGCAAGCCGCCGTTGTTGGAAGCGGCATTTTTGTTGGCGCGCTTGTTGGATCATGTAGAGGAGCGGCATTGGTTGATCAGTGTTGCGTTGAGTATTGGTGGTTTATGGCGCGGGATGCGCAGGGAGTATCAGCGTGGTCTGCTCCAGTTGCAGGAGTTATCGCCGAGTTTATCCTATCAGCAGCGTAATGAGATCTATACGATGGTGATAGCGCCGCTGATGGTAGCGTTATTGCAAGCCAAGGAGGCGGAGGCGGACAAAGAGCTGCATCGGGCGATGTTGGAGATTGGCAAGGCGGTTGTGCCGATGTTGGGGGAGGTTTTTGCGCAGGAGGGAGAGGTTGCGCGGTTGACGCGGGAGAGTTTGCGCTCTTTGGCGGCAGAGAGGGGTGGGGCACGTTTATCTTTTGCCTTGCCGGTGCGGCCGCAACAGGCGCGACGAGTAGTATTGTTCATGATTGATTCTTATATAGTTTATCGTCTGGAAACGGCGATGCAGGCGTATGGTTGGCAGGTGACGGTGCGTCTCTTGAGTGAGCAGAGCGATGGTGGATGGTTGTTGAGTGAGTTGTATGAGGCCATTGCGTTATGTCAGCAGGTGCGAGCGGAGCTGTTTGTCATCCGTTTTGATCAAATTATGCAGGGCAGGCAAGTGGCACATGATTTATTGCTTTTGATGCGCGAACGTTTGCCGGATGTAAAGATTGTGGCGCTTTCTTTGGATGCTTGGACGATCAATCAAAATTTACCGGGTGATGTGCTGCCGTTACAATTTCATGAAAAGGTATATGGCATATTAGAGGTATTGGATGCGGTATGGCTTTCCGATGTTCCGTTATTGGGGATATGGGAGGAGGTACCCTTTAGGGGCAAGGTATTGCGCACTCCTTTGCCGCATGGGGAATATTTTGGACCACCGGATCCGCCGCTTGCTCGGGTGTTACGCTATTTTGGCAATCGTTTGCATCCAGAGTTTTGGTATCGCAATTTTTGGCCATTGGTGACGGAGGAGAAAAATTTACCGATTATTTATCAGCAGCATAGATTTTTGGATGCGCAGGGATATTTTGATCAAGGGCGCTGTCAGCTTACGCGCGGTGAGGAGGCGTTACGGACCTATAGCGGCCACAAGCGTGGATTGCATGAGGCGACCGTGGTGATGAACATGACCAGGAAGGCCAATTTGCAGTGTATTGTCACCCATCGCAGTTTTGAGGTTCCGTTGAATGGGGGGTTATTGGTACAGGAGTATACGCCAGAGATGCACTGTTATTTTACGCCTGGCGAGCATTATTTAGAGTTTGGGTCGGTAGGGGGGTTAGGGGAGATTTGTCGTTTGCTGGTGGAGGAGCCGGAGTGGGCAGAGGAGATTCGGCGGTGTGGCAGTGCCTTTGCGCGTGCGCATTATAATGACGAAAAATTGATTGCATATTTGGATTGCTTTTTATGGCCGTAATATATCAATAAAAAGTAACAATTCGCCACCAAAAACAACTGCGGGTCCAGGGAGGGCACCTCCCTGGCCGGGTCCAGGGATGGAATCCCTGGGATTTTGTTTGTAATCTTTTGCCTTTGGCGCGCTTTTCAAACTAAGCCGACGCGCTTTTTGCGTCGGCGCAGCGCGCCTAATGGAAGCAAGCTGTGGGCATTGGCGCGCATTTCTTGCGCCAATGCCCACAGCATCCCCATGGGGGTAGAGCTGGCGCGCCAGCACGAACCTGAATAGTTACCTTACCAATTTAGATAGATCTTTTCGGCAACAGGTTGCGGAGAAGCAGAATCCTCTCCAGAGACAGCAAACAGAGAGAGTTTCGGGTAGGAAGTCTCGAGCCAACGCAATGAGTTGACAACATAACCGCTGATGTTCAGGTGGTACTCCTTGGCCTTATCTTGCTGCAAGAGATTCTGCAGCTCAGGTCTGAACTTGAGCTTGAGATCTTCGAGAATCGACATCAGGAAAACCTATGCTTGCGGGGGAGTATGACGGCCAAAGATGGCTTTGCCGGCGGCAACAGCCGTCTCATATTCGGCAAGGGGGGGAAGAGCAACTCCATTGTTTGTAGTCACATGAGCCGCGCTGGATAGTTGCGATGCCATGGCCTGAGTGATTTGCGGGTGCATGGAGGCGGGCCAGATGGCTCGCATTTTGTTGGCATATTCGTTATTGTCCATTGTCGTTCTCCTCAAGGGGAAACACCCTGTCGGTCTGCCTGTCATCCATAATAGGATCCGGCATGGTTTTTGTCAACGGGTATATGTATCATTATTTTTATTGTAACATGTCGTTTTTGTTGGGGCGATATATTATTAAAACTGAGAGAATAGTTAGTAAATATTACCAATTTCTTGGATTGCTCCATATCTTTGCTTGTGCAGCAAAGTGGCTGATGGTGGCTATTTGTTCCGTCGATAACGGGTGGCGAATCCATTGCAAAATGGCGCGCAGATTGGCCAGTGAAAGGGTGCCAATCAACAAATGATCAACTGCCGATAGTGAAAAGGCAAAGCGCACCGCCATTTCGGTTGTTCCCATCTGCCACTGCTCGGCCAAATGGTCCATCTGCCGCAAATAGGCCAATATCTCTTCGCCCTGACGGATGCGCGTGGTAATCTCTTGACGGTTGGCCAATATTCCCTGCAATAGCAAGGAGCGGGCAGCAAAACGGATTGTTCCTGCGCCATTGGGCAGCACAAAACGGTTGTAGAAGCCCAAGTCAAAAATACTGATCGGGATCTGAATCACGTCATACAAACCGCATGCGATGGCATAGTGGCACTCTTCATGGCTGTACAGGGAGACACCGATCTTGTCGATCAGGCGCTGCTCTTTAAGCAGGGCAATGCCAGCATGTACTGCCGGGTCGCTGATAATTGCCAGTTCATTTTGATGCAGATAGCAGAGATCAAGTTGTTGGCGGTGCAGGCGCTGCAGCGATTGCTGCACGCTGGCCAGCATCTGTGCTGGTGTTTGTTTGTTGTTGGGGGTGAGTTGATCGATTTTGCTGCTTATCCAGAGTGCGGGTTGTTCTGTTGGGCGTTGCTTCAGATAAGCGCCGAGAATTTGTTCGCTGTTGCCGTAGCGGGGAGAGCTGTCCAGACGATGAATACCCAGCTCTTCCACCTGGGCCAGGAAGGTGGCGGGAGGGAGTGGTTGTGCTGAGGAGGGGGAGGAAAAGCCATAGTTGGGCACTCCCAGTTTGACGGTGCCCAGACAAAAGCGGGCGTTGTTTGCTGCATCAGGAGTTATGGATTCTGCGTTCGGCATTTTGCAGGTCGCTTTCATGGTCGATGTCCACCATCTGTTCGTGGGCGATGATTAAAGGCAGGACACGGGCTCCAGAGATTGAGCCTGCCAGGAGTGTTTCTCGTCGTACCATCTCCAGGTCGCCGGTTTGAAAATAGCGTGTGGGCAGTAGTTGTCGCGGCAGATTATAGGGTTCCCAAACCTGCTCTTCGACGCCACGGATAAAGGGACCATCTTCTTGCCATTGTCGATAGGGGTGCTCTTTGGTAGGGGCGACGCTGCGCACTGAGGTAGCCTGTGGGTGTTGTTGCAGCAGTGCGACTGCCTGTTCAATTAATCCTGGTGGGCGCAATGGGGAGGTGGGGCGCAGCAGCACCAGCAGGTCGATCTGTTCTTGATAGATTTTTTCCAGTTCGTGCAGGGCGTGTTGGAAGACTGGAAAATCTTGGGTTAAATCTTCGGCCAGGTGGGCAGGACGCAGAAAGGGCACTTGTGCGCCCTCTTGTTGGGCGATTTCTGCGATTTGTGGTGAGTCGGTCGAGACGATGGTTTGTTTGACCAGTGGACAAGAGAGTGAATAGTGGATGGAGTAGTGGAGGAGAGGTTTGCCGTGCAAAGGCCGGATATTTTTCATTGGGATGCTTTTGCTGCCGCCGCGGGCGGGGATGACGGTATAGATATTCATGTCAGTCCAATTAATTGGTGCGCAAAGAGAAAAAAACTGTTACGGGGTCCAGGGATGGAATCCCTGGGATTTTGCTTTTAATTTTTTTTGCTTTTGGCGCGCTTTTTACTGAAGCCGCCGCGCTTTTTGCGTCGGCTTAAGCGCCTAATGGCAGCAAGCTGTGCGGATTGGTGCCTATTTTTGCGCCAATCCGCACAGCATCCCCATGGGGTAGAGCTGGCGAACCAGCACAAACCTGAATAGTTACAAAGATAAAACCTTGGAGACTCCGTCTCCAAACCTCTGCCAGGAGGCGATAATCTCCTCCTGGAGCTCCCTGATAATTATATATCATTCCAAGTGATCGGATAATCAGCCTCAATATTCTGACGCACCGTGCGTCCCACAATCACCTCCAAATATCTGGGCAATAAACCACCACCAGGACCTTTGATAGTCACCATCTCCCGACGCAAAACCTCCCCAGCCTGAATGTCACAGGCCGCATATAACGATTTGCGCTGCGCATTGATGGTGTCATACTCAGTCGGTTGAATCCGCTTCACCGGTGAACCCAAAATCGCTGGTACCAAATGGCTGATCTTTACCAACTCTTTCATCTCCCAAGGCTCAGAAGAGAGTATATGATCCGGCCCCTCCAACATGCGATCCAAGGTAAAATGGCGCTCAATCAAATTGGCACCCAAAACAATAGCCGTATGCGCAGTAAACAAGCCAAAGGTGTGGTCCGATAGGCCAACCGGTATCTGAAAACTCTGCTTCAAAGTCTGAATCACCCGCAAATTCATCTCGCCAGGGGCAGAGGGATAGGCAGAGTTGCAATGCAACAGCATCAGATTGCTGTTGCCGGCATTGGCTACCGTCTCTACCGCCTCCTCAATCTGCGCCAACGTTGACATGCCGGTAGAAAGAATCATCGGTTTGCCAGTACCCGCTACCGCCTCAATCAAAGGAAGATTGACCAAATCCATGGAGGCGATTTTGTACAAAGAGACCCCCAGCGATTCCAAAAAATCCACACTGGCAAAATCAAAAGGAGTGGAAAAAATCTCTATACCCAACTGACGCGCATAAGCAAACAGCTCCTTCTGCTCGCTGAAAGGCATGGAAAGACGGGCAAACATCTCATAAGCGCTCTCTTCCAAACCGATGATCTGCTCCGCATAACGGCTGGTTTTGACCTTGCCAGAGATGCGACTGTGCGGCGTATAGGTCTGAAATTTGACCGCATCGCAGCCAGCTGCTTTGGCCTGCTCAACCAACTGCTTGGCAATGGCCAGACTGCCATTATGGTTCAACCCAGCCTCGGCAATGATATAGGCCCGCTGCTCATCGCCAATGGTTGTCTGACCCAGGGTAACCGCTTTGTTCAAAGTCACTCGTGGGGGCTTGCGCAACACCTGGGTTAACGAAGAGCCCTTTTTGCACAGGGTGTCGGCCAGATCGAAAGCTTTATGAAACAAGACCTGTGCATCAGCATAGAAAAAATCTCCCCCAGCCCCAATGGAAAAGAGGCCACGAATCTTGCTGATGGCCGCCCGCGTGCGTGCCAACTCCTCCTGGAAACCTACCTCCTGCAAGGGATAGACATGCGGTTCCCAATGAATGGCCTGGTCAAACAATAACGAACGCGAGGCCAGTCCGGTCATCTCAATCTGCTCTGCTACCAAATCCAGTAACTGCTGCGGCGGCATCTCCAGCAAAGGATCTTCATCACCATAACAAATCTCTGCCGTCAAATAGGTTTTATCCGCCGGGGCCATCGCCGGGGCCATCTTTTTTGCTTCAGTGATGCGGTTATACAGCACTTTTGGCGAGTCATAATAGAGCCAATGACACCCCTCCGGGAGGATGGAGGGGCTGTTGTAGGCAAAAAACAGTGAACAAATACCGCGAAAACGCAAGGCGCTGGGCTCTCCCAATAGTTGTGCTGTGAGAGTGATCGGCAAGGTGGAAACCACCACATCCTCAGCATCAATCTCCAAACGCTGGCCGTTGGCAAATTGAATAGCCTGCAGACGATTCTCCTGGTGCGCAATGGCCTGCACACTGTGCTGCAGATGACAACGCCCCCCCAATTGCACGATCTTTTCCAGAATCCGCTCAAAGATGCAGCCGGTACCATATTTGCCGACCGCATTCCACTGCTGATGATAGAAGGGGGTGATCTTCTGGCGAAATTCAATTCGCTTTGGTGCCCAGATGGCGCTCATCCGATCGGTGGGAATGCCCCAGATTTTTTGCGGATAACGCTCAAAAAACATCTCACGCAACGTCGGGCCTACCTCGGCATTCATATATTCCCGATAGGTGGTGGCCCGCTTTTTCTCCTCCGGATTGCGCTGCTCCAGCTCCGTGATGATCTGCTTTTTTATCTCTGCCGGAAAATGCGCAATTCCCTCCCAGGAGATGGGATAGTCATACAATTGATCAAACTGCTCGCCCTGCACATTTTTGCAGCGAAACTCCCCCTTGACAAAGAGATCGCCAAACTCCTTTTCCCAAAACTCTGCCAGAGTGCTCTCCGGGGTGTGAAAGATGTGTGGCCCGACATCGACCAAAAACTCTCCCCACGGCCAAGTCTGACACATGCCGCCAACCCGCTGGTTTTTTTCATAGAGATCAACCTGCCAGCCATTTTCGAGCAGCTTCCAGGCCAACACCAAACCTGTGGGACCGGCACCCAGGATGATTGCTTTTTTGTCCATGATTAAAATGTCCAGCAGAGCTTAAAAGAGATCAACATTTTTCAAAGGCCCACCAGGTGACATTGTCCAATTGGGTCAGACGTTTCCAGGCAAAACCATAATCGAGCAGACGCAGATTGGGATAGAGATCCAACCACAAGCCACCAAAATCGCGCTTGAACAGCATATTATCATGGCCGCGATAGTTGATGCTCTCCAGTTTGTCGGAAAAATATTCGATGGTGACAATATAACGCCCAGAGACCCGATAGATCTCCCGATAGGATTGTTCCAGATTGTCCGGGTGCACATGGATCAACACAGTATTGGTAAAAACCAGATCACATTGCCCATCGGCGAAAGGGAGGGCAGAAGAGGTGGCATCGTAAAGATCAGCGGCTTCCAGTACCCGATCACTCAAAACAATCTGGCGGGCTTCCGAATTGGGTTCGACAGCAAGCAACTTTGCCCCGGTGACAGAGCGCAAGGCACGGAGATTTTTGCCGATGTTGCAGCCCACCTCCAGGATCGATTGCGGCGGAGCACCCTGCATGGAATGCAGAATACGTGTCCACAAAGCGACCAGCGAACGCAAAATGGTCGGATTGGCATCGTTGCGACCAATATAGTGATGGCCAAATTCGCCACGCCAGAACTCGATTTGTGATGTTGGTGCAGGCTGATTCATAAGGTGTGCTTTCTTCGCAAGAAAAGAGAGTAAGAGTGATTGGCACTCTGTCGCATGGCTATTGCCAACTTTGTAGCAACAGTTGTGCCTGTTGCAGAGCACTGTTTGGGTTGGCCCAGGCAGCAGGGTCAGCAAGAGCGCCGGGCATCGGCATACAGCTTTTGGTGATAAGCAAGAGCTGTTGCAGCAGCAGAAGTTGCCCTTGTTGTATGGCCAAGGCCAGGGATCGGCTTAAAACCGGTTTGCCGATCTGTTGCTGAAAGAGATATTGTTGGTCAGGAGACCAGGCGGCCAGCAGCTCTGGCAACAGAGCAAGACCAAGAGCCATTTCAGCCTGATTGTGGAACAGGGCACCACCGACAGATTGTGCAAAGGCTACAGCAACATGCCGACACTCCCGTTTATGCAGCAGCATGGCCAAAATATAAGCAACCCGTATACGGTTGCTGGGCAAGAGACGCAGCAAAAGGGCAACCATATTGCCCGGATGATAGGGAATTGTGTGAAAATGCTCCACCAGAGCATTGAGATCATTGGCTTCGTCCAACTGCACAAAGCTGTTGAAAAGTTGATCGACCGGTGAGACGCTGCGCTGGCGCCAGCCAAAAAGAATGGCCAACTCCTCGAAGGAGACTCTGTTGGCAAAACCAATCTCCTCTTTGGCCCACTCCACACACTCCTGCCCCTGCTCCGGTTCTACATAGAGCCAGGGATATTTATTGCGCAGAAAATCATGTTGATACATGCTGGCCGAGAGGATTAATTTTTCCCGCTCGACCGGATCCTGCCAGGCGGGTTCATTCTGGTGTTGATTCCAGCGATAGTTATCCAGCGGCCCGGACAGAGAGACCTTCACCCCACACAGACCGGCATAGACAAAATGGGAGCCAATACCGTTGGAGGTCATATATTCGACGCTATCGAAGAGATGGCGCATGCGAAACAGGGCATTTTGATCCATCAAGCCGGCGCCAAAAACATAATCGAAGCCATATTTATTGAGATTGTCCAGCCACATGCCATTGGCCAGGCAGGCCAGATTGATGCAGAAAATTACCCGTTTGAACTGTGGAGCGATGGAGCGAATATATTCCAGATATTCGATCTCATCGGCCCTGCCCTCCATGTTGACCAGCACATGGGTCGGCATCACCAGCAGCGAACCGGGAATGCGTTGCGCGGCGGGATTGTGCTCAATATAGCTGAAAGGGAGTCCGACAGCGCGGGTATCCTCATAGCCCGCATCCTGCAACAGCTTTTCGATAGCTTTGGTGGCCACCAGATAGGGGCGGCGACGATCAGCGGGAATAATAAATTTGCCATCGGGATGGCTGGGCAGGCCGATATGGGCATCGCAGGCCAACTGGTCAGCACGCAGCAAATCCTGTCGCCAGCCATGGGTCCAACTGACATAGCTGGTGGGGGGATCGACAATACCCAGGCGATCGGCCACCATCTTGGCCGCACCATAAAAATTCAATTCAACCGGTACGACGTTGGTCTTCAAAAAACCGGGAAGCTGTAACTCTCTACCAATATCCATGTTTTGCCATTCAAGAGTGAGTTTTGCCTTCACCATCCGGGAGAGAGCTCATGTCAAATCCGGAATAGAAGGAGAAAAAGCGAAAATCATTCGGCTGATAGGAGCCGAACATGCCGGTATTGATATCCATGCGTTCAAAGGCCGCAATTTTGGGTTCACTCATCTGCCACAGATGTTGCCGGGCCATCACCAAAGCGCTTTGATCGAGAAAATAGGGATAGGAGCCCCGTTGTTCCGCATCCTGGATGGCCCATTCCAGATAGTGGCGCATGAAACGGGCAAAGAGCTGGCCGACCGCGCTGGGATAGACCAAAAGCAGGTTGGCAATCAGGCGATCAGCCAGTTTGACGCCCCGTGGCCGTTCATGAAAAATGACATCCTGACCGGCAGTACGCTCCAGCAGATCACGCATGCCGCGTTGCAAAAGCTGGTCGATGTCGGTGGTGATCACAGGACGTTGGAACAGTTCCAACAGATTGCCCAAGGAGAGAAAACGTGCCGATTGATAGTAGACCAGCGGTGAATGGATCGGTTTGGCTTCGCTGTTGCGCCAGGTATAGGCCTGGATGGAAGCGGGATCAAATTGATCGGCAGCCAAAAGCAGACGATCATCCGCGATGGCAATCTCTGCTCCCAACTCCGGTAACAGCTCTTTGCCGCCGATTACCTGGATGATCACCAGAAAAGAGAGATCACAGGAGCGGATCAAGGATTGGATATAGCGGCGGGCATGGCGGCGGACATATACCGGATCGGCGGCGCAATAGAAGATGATCTCCACTTTGCGCTTGGTAATCCGGCTGCGAATGGTTTTTAACTCTATCGCTTTGCCATCCGCCTGGGCAAATTGCAGGCTTGGCCAGGGAGGAGCAGTCGGCAGAGGTTGAATCAGCGCCAGAGAGTTGATCGCCTCAATGGAGACCGCATACAACATGGTATCACGATAGAGAGGATCACTCTCCGGCACAGGGTTGTGCTGCAGAATCTCTTTGGCCAGCGCGCGCCACTCATCGATCAGAGGCTGCTCGGCCGGATCGAGTTTATTCAGCAACAGTGTGCTGATGGCCATATAAATTTCCTGCAGTCGGAAGGCTGGAGGAATGGCCGAAGGTTGCAGCCGTGCCAGACGAATGCGTTGCGCAATCTCTGCTTGCCGATCCTGGCGGGCAATACAGTCGTCAACCACCACCTGATGGGCAGAAAAATGGCTGGGATTGACCAGGAGCAGCCGTTTGGCCGCGCGCAACAGAGCCTCTTTATCGGCCACTCTTTCCAACACCACAAAGGCCTGTTCCTGCATGGCGCGATTGTCGGGATTGAGCTCGGCCAGGGGCGCAATCAGGGCAGCGGCCTGTGGCAGCGCACTGTTTTTCAAGGCAACATTATAGAGCTCGATGGCATGGAGCATGATCGGCTGCAGGATGCTTGGCCAATCGTTGCGGCCTGGGGCGATCTGTCTGGCCAGGAGCAGTCGTTGCAGCGCCAGAGAGATCTGTCCGAGTCGCGCTTGCAACAGTGCCGAATGGATCAGAGCCTCCACATGGTTGGGATCACTGAGCAGCAAACGCTCATAAAGGGCGAGTGCGGCCTGTGGTTTATCCTGATTGCGCAGGGCATTGGCCTGGGTAAACTGTTCAGCAACTGTGGGAAGAGGGGCTGCCGCTATGGCAGCAGCGGGATCCAGCAACGCCGCGGGCAGCGACTGCATGTCAAAGCCGGAGTAGAGGGTGAAAAAACGGAAGGGAGTGGCGATAAAGCTGCGATACATATCCTCGTTGATGTCATAAAAATCAAAATATCCCAGTTGCGGGCGACTCATGCGCAGCAGATGGTGACGGGCCAAGAGCAGGGCGGTTTGATCCATAAAATAGGCGCAATAGCCTTTTTTCTCCGCATCCTGGAGGGCCCATTCCATGTAGTAGCGGAAGAATGAGGCAAAGAGCTTGCCGGGTGCAGTGGGAAAGAGCAAGAGCAGACCGGCGATAAAGCGATCGGCAATTTTATGGTTACGCAGCACCTCATAGAAGATCACATCATGGCTGGGAAACTGCTCCAGGAGATCGGCCACGCCGCGCTGCAGCAGTTGATCGATATCGCTGGCCAGGATCGGCAGATTGAGCTGTTCGAGCAGAGAGCTCAGATAGAGGAAGCGGGCCGATTGAAAATAGACCAGCGGAGTGCGAAAAGGTTTGGGCTCGTTGATCTTCCAGGTGATGGCTTGCACCGAGGCGGGATCAAAACTGTCACCAGTAAAGAGCAGACGCGGATCATCAATACCGACAGTGCTGGCCCAGGCAGCAAGATTATTGCTGCCGCCGATCACATGAATCAGGATCAGGCAGGGAAGATCACAGTTGCGCAAGATGGAGGCGGCAAAGCGACGGGCATGCTCGCGGATATAATGGGCGTCGGCGGCGGTATAGAAGAGAATACGACTCTGCAGACGATTGGCCAGGGCACGCAACTGCTCCCAATCCATGGGTTGACCACTGGCACTGACAAAGGGCAAAGCTGCTTGTACGGGAAGCGGGGGCAGAGGTTGCACAACCGCCTGCATGTTCACCGCCTCGATGGAGGCGCGATAGAATTGACAACTGTGATAGAGCTCATCCCCCTCTTGGACTGGTTGTGCCTGCATGATGGTACGGGTCAACTGTTGCAGCTCTTCCACCTGACGCACAGTCTCCTCTTCCAGGGGCGCCAGCAACAACAGGCAGAGGGCCATATAGACCTCTTGCAGATGATAGGCGGTCGGCACCTCGCGGGGATGGCGACGTGCCCAAGCCAGACGCAGCGCCAACTCTCCGGCGCGATCCTGACGGGATTGGCAATCGTTGATCAACTCCTGATAGGCGTTAAAATGGGCTGGGTTGAGGGCCCATACCCGCTTGGCAGCCTGGAGCATGGCAGCATTATTGTTGACCCGTTTGAAGAGAACCAGAGCCTGGTGCTGTACCTGTGGATTGTCCGGGTGCATCTGTGCCAACGGTTCCAGCATGCGTGCAGCCAACTGCCAATCACTGGCTTTGAGCGCCGCATTATACTGTTCCATCAATTGTGCAACCGACAGAGAGGGGTCTGCGGGCAGAGGAGGAGTGGCTGGGCTGCCGGGTTTTGCTGTGGGCAGAGCCGGTGGTGTCGTCGGAGATGCTGCCACAGAGGGCGCCGCAGTTTTGCCAACAGTGGGTGGAGTGGGTGCGGCAGGTTGCACAGAGGGTGCCACCGATTTGCCGGGAGCGGGTTGCGCTGCCGTCGAGCGGGCAGGTGTGCCTGCCGGGGTGAGGATGCGTGTTGCTTGCGGCATCACCACAGCAGGAAACTCCTCTACGCGCACATCAATATGATCGGGAGCCAGGCCAGCGCGATAGCGTTCCCACATCATTGCGTAGGATTTTTCCAGGCTGCGGGCAAAACGTGGAGTGTCAAAAAGCGGGGCGGTGGGCAGATTGCGCTGCAATTTGGCTTTTATCTCCGCCAACCGCTCTGGTGCGTGTGCCAGCTCCATGGCCAGGGCTTCATAATCTTCCAGGGTGAAGGTGACCAGTTCTGGCAAACCGACATAGGAGAGCAGACTGCCGGCCACCCGCGAGGCAAAACTTTGTCCGGCATAGGTGATGAGGGGGGCTGCCGCCCATAACGCATCACTGCCGGTGGTGTGCGAGGTGTAGGGATAGCTGTCGAGAACCAGATCGGCCAAACGGTAGCGGGCCAGATGCAGTGGCGCGGGCATTTTGGGGGCAAAATAGATGCGATCGGGATCCACACCCCGTTCTTGGGCCTCCCGGCGAATATTGGTGACCACCCATTGATTGGCCTCAAACAACCAGAGCAGACTGCCGGGTGTTGCGCGCAGCAGGCGCATCCAGATGTCAAAGATGGGCGGATTGATTTTATAATTTTTATTGAAGCAGACGAAGAGAAACCCCTCTTCTGGCAGGCCGCACTCTTTGCGGGTTGGGGTGCGGGGAGCGATGGCGCGCTTGCGATCATTGGGTTGATAGCAGCTATCCAGACGAACGATTTTTTCGGTAAAGTGGCTGGCACACTCTGGCGGAGAGACAAAGGGATCGGAGAGGACATAATCGATAAAATCGGCTCCGACAGTGCCGGGATAGCCCAACCAGGAGACCTGAATGGGAGCCGGGCGCAGAGCCGGCACCTCCAGTCTGGAATCTTTGGTATAGCCTTTCATCTCCACCAAAATATGTACCCCATCATCGAGGATGCGCTGTGCGGCATCCTGGTGCGAGAGCAGACGCAGATCGACAAAACTGTCGCTGGCGGCAATGATCCGCCGACGCATGGTTTGTCCATCATCCTGTCCATAGGAGTAGGCGATGGTCTCCACCCGTTGCCGATCATGGATTTCAAAGAGTTCGGCCATCAGGTGGGTTGTGGCATGATCCTGATAGTCACAGGAAAAATAGCCGATTTTCAGACGCGGCGGAGTCAGGTCGTAGACACGGCTGGCGGCCATGTTGCGGCGAATGCCATATTTGTTGTCGGAAGAGAGGATGGCACACTGCAACTGCTCTTCCGGGGTGGTCGGCAGGGAGAGCATGATAAAAGGATTGATGGAGCCTTGCCCGGCATGGAAGGCGGCCATCATCCGCGCAAAACGGCCATAAAAATCGTGCCAGTCGCAGATGTGCAACATTTGGTGCAAAACGGAGCCATGTGCTTCGGGATCGTTGGGAGAGTTGTCGAGCACCTGTTGATAACAGGCGATGGATTGCTCCACATCTCCCAACAGTTGCAGGGCAAAACCCAGATTGCTCAAAGAGGCTTTGTCCTGTGGGTTGATGGCCAAGGCTTTGCGATAATATTCCACCGCCTCTTCCAACCGTTCATCACGTTGCAGTGCGATACCGATATTGCCATAGGCGGAGCAAAAGTGGGGATAGAGCTCGATGGCCTTTTGATAACAGGCAATGGCCTCATTGGTGCGCGCTTGCGAGGCCAGTGCAGAGCCCAAATTGTTGTAGGTTTCGTGCGAATTGGGCTGCACGGCCAGCGCTTTGCGATAGCAGGCAATCGCCTCTTCCAGATCACCACGCAGTTGCAGGGTGACCCCCAGATTATGGTAGGAGGCGACATGCGCGGGATTGATGCTCAGTGCCCGATGGAAACAGGCGATGGCTTCATCCAGCTTTCTCGCCTCTTTCAGGGCATTGCCCATCCCATTATGGGCTTCGCAGAGGGTGGGTTGGATGGCCAGGGCCTTTTGATAGCACTGAATCGCCTCCTCGATCCGGCCTTGATCGAGCAGAACATTGCCCAGATTGGTATAGGCGTTCTGGTGGTTGGGCTGCAGAGTCACCGCTTGTTGATAGCTGGCGATAGCCTCTTGTGGGCGTCCGGCAGCGAGCAGCAAATTACCCAAACTGTTATGCACCTCAAAGAGGTCTGGTTGCATCGCCAAAGCCTGTTGCAGACAGTGGATGGCTTCATTGATTTTGCCCTGCATGCGCAACAGATTACCCAAATGATGCAGCGCTTCGTGCTGGTTGGGTTGCAATGCCAAAACCTGGCGGAAACAGTGGATGGCCTCATCAAGCTCGTTCAGGCCGGAGAGAATGATACCCAGATTTTGCCAAAAGACCGGTTGATCGGGACGCAGTTGGCAGGCTTTGCGAATCCAGATGACCGCTTTTTGAGGCTCTCCCGATTGAAAATAGAGATGGCCCAGCAGATGGAAAAATTCGACATGTTCTGGACGCAGCTCCAACAATTTTTGGCAGCAGGCTATCGCTTCCGGCAGGCGATTTTGCCGCTGCAGAAGGATGGTTTGCTGGAACAGCAGATCGGCTGGGGAAGGAGCCGGTGTCGGTGCTGCGGCGACGGCAGGAGCTGCTGTTACCACTGCCACGGCTGCAGGGGCTGCTGCAGGGGGTGCCACAGCCTGGCCAGAGTTTTGGTTTGTTGTGGGTTTTTGGCTGACAATTGCTTCTGGCGGCAGCGCTGGAACCGAGATATGGTCGGGAGGCAGAGCTTGCAGATAGCGTTGCATAACCAATTGGTAGGCGCTTTCCAGATGGCGGGTAAAGCGCGGGGAGTCAAAGAGCGGTGAGGTGAGCAGATTGGCCTGCAACCGGTGGCGGATGGCCAGCAACTGCTCGGGATGATGATAAAATTTAACCGCCACCTCTTCATATTCGGCCATGGAGTGGCAGACCAGTTCGCTCAGGCCGACATTGCGCAGCAGACTGCCAGCCTGGCGGGAGACAAAGGTATCACCGGCGCAGGTGAGCATGGGACAACCGGCCCAGAGGGCATTGCTGGCGGTGGTGCCGGAGTTGTAGGGGTGGGTGTCGAGGACCAGATCCACCAGACGATAGTTGGCCAGATAGTCGGCCAGGGCCATTTTGGGTACAAAATAGAGGCGGGTTGGCTCGACGCCGCGAGCGGCGGCCTCCCGGCGCAGATTGCTCTCCACACGTTGATTTTCCGCCACCAGCCAGAGCACAGATCCGGGAGTGCGGCGGAGAATATTCATCCAGACGGTGAAGATGTCGGGATTGATTTTATAGACTTTGTTAAAGCTGGCAAAGAGAAATCCCTGTTCGGGCAGACCACGTTGCAGACGGGTTGGGGTGATCTCTGCAATATTGCGTTGCCGATCGTTCGGTTGAAAGCACTCCGGCAGGCGCAGGAGCTTTTCGGTATAATAGGGTTCGCTGCCGGGTGGGGTGATAAAATGATCGGTCAGCAGATAATCGATAAAGGGGGCGCCCAGGGTGCCCAGATAGCCCAGCCAGGTGATTTGTATGGGGGCCGGGTGCATGGCCAAAACCTGCAGGCGGGCATGTTTGGTAAAACCGTTGAGATCGATCAAAATATGGATACCATCGGCAACAATGCGTTGGGCCGAGGCTTCATGGGAGAGGGGACGCAGATCAACAAAATGGTCGGCAGAGGCCATGATGCGGCGACGCATCTCCCGGCCATCATCGGGGCCAAAGGAGTAGGCATAGATCTCAAAACGGCTGCGATCGTGCAACTCAAAGAGTTCGGCGGTCAGATAGGCGACCGGATGGTTTTGAAAATCCGAGGAAAAATAGCCAACCTTGATGCGTTCGCCAAAGCGGCGGGGATGCTCGGCGGCCAGATCGGCACGGGCTGGATATTTGTTGCGCATATAGCGCTCGGCATTTTCCCGCTGCTCCGGGGCAGTGCAGGGCAGGGCGAGCATCACAAAAGGGCTGGCTTCACCCCGACCGGAGTGGAAAACCTGCATCATCTGCTGGTAACGCGCCGGAATATCCTGCCATTCAGCCAGATGCAACAATTGATTGAGCACATCACAATGCAGAGTGACCTTTTCAGGAGCCAGTGCAGCCGCTTTTTGATAGCAGGTCAGGGATTCATCCCAGCGATTCAGATCGGTGAGGATGAGAGCCAAATTGCTCAAGGTGTCGGTATCATTGGGGTAGATGGAGAGGGCTTTCTGGTAACAGGCGATGGCCTGCTCCAGTTGTCCCTGCTCTTGATAGACATTACCCAGACTGTTATGGGTCTGATAGAGGCTTGGGTTGAGGGAGAGGGCCTTTTGGTGATATTCAATCGCTTCGTTGAGACGGCCCAAATCACGGAGAACATTGCCGACATTATGGTAGGCATTGGCCTGATCGGGATATTTGTTAATCGCTTGCTGATAGGCCTCGATGGCATCCAGTGGTTTGCCTTGCACCAGTAAGGTCGAACCCAGGCCATTATAGAGGCCATAATGATCGGGATGCAGCTCAAGCCCTTTTTTATAGAAGGCGATGGATTGTTCGAGATTGCCTTGTTCGCGCATCACGGTTGCCAAGCCGTTATAGGCATCGGCATGACCGGGTTGCAGAGCGAGCACCTTTTGGTAACATTCGATGGCAGCAGCATGTTGGTTGCTGCGCACCAAGACGTTGCCCAGGCTGTTGAGCACTTCGCAGCTTTCGGGCTTGGCTTGCAGCGCCTTTTGATAATAGATGATGGCTTCAGCAAATTGATTCAAGTCGGCGAGCATGCCGCCCAGATTGCCGAGGGCCATATAAAAATTGGGTTGGGCAGCGATAGCGTTACGGTAGCATTCAATCGCCTTTTCTCGTTGTCCCAGGGAGGAGTAAACGATACCGAGGTTGTTGAGGAAGGTGGGATTGTTGGGTTGC
>NZ_RXIU01000440.1 GCF_004217665.1 Candidatus Magnetaquicoccus inordinatus
ATACAGGGCGATTTTCCTTTTCCACAGGAAACAGAATTAAGTTTCCTTGCCATGGTGAAAAAGACAGACTTTGTGTTGCTTTGTCAACAGAACCCGCCTTCAGGCTCTCACATTGTGCGGATTGCCAGTGCTTTGCTGTCGTCGCGGGATAACATTGCAGAAGCCGCAAAACAGCATTTAGAAAATCAACTGCTTGCATGTTTGGATACCATTGTCAGACACTACGCAGACAAAACCAATCATGCCACACCATTGATAGCCAACAGCTCACAGCCAGAGTTAGTTTCCGGTCACGAAGATGCAGCAATAGTGAGTCACGAACAGATATCTGAGAAGGCGGATGTATTGACAAACTTTTTCGAGGCTGTTCGCCATTTAGCTCATATTGCAGGTCATCAAGATCAGTCGGCGGAGCGATTTGCGCAATTAATCAGTCCAATATGCTCACAGCACGCGCCCGCTTTGGCTCCTTTTTTGCGACCGATACTTCAAAATCTGGTGGAGAAGTTGCCCCCGACAATAGGGCATCATTTGTGGCATCCCTTGATGATGCTCCGTGCTGTCTGACCGAACGGTGAACAAGAACCGTCAGAAAGGTGGGATGCCGAATTTTTCGATGAGGTTCATACAGCAGATTCTGTATGCCTTTTACTCGAAATCAAATCGACTGGCGCGTCTGGATTCCTGCGCGAAATTTCCATCGGCGTGTAACCATAGTGCTTGGTGGCTATGCCCGTTTGTCAAATTTGAAAAGCTCACGCCGCCTCCCTGTAATACGAGCGGGTGATGCCGCCAAGGATCTCCCTGCTGCGGATTGACCCGGTTTCCTGGGGGCGGAAATCCACCTTGAGTACATTGTTGCCAATGCCAGCCCCAGTATGAGGCCTTTCCTGGTTGTAATGGCGTAGCCAGGTTTGTTGGATGTAGTCAAGTTGGGATAGACTGAAACAGAAAAAGAAATCCAGTACCTCGCGTTTCAGGGTGGCGATGAATGACTCGCAAAATGCGTTCGCCTCGGGGGCACGGTGCGGAATCTGGATGATTCGGATACCTTCCGATTTCCACACTTCCTTGAACGTCCCGGAAAATTTTGTGTCGGCGTCGCGGATGAGATATTCAGGTTTGATGTTTTGCTCGTCGCACCACATCAAGGCATTGCGGGCTTGTTGAGTTACCCAGGCACTGTTCGGCGAATAGGTGGGAGGGGAGCAAAATACCTGCCGACTGCGCAGGTGGATGAACACCAGGGAGTAGGCCGTCATTTTGCCCATGGGGGTGAATACATCCTTGGTAAAAAAATCGCATGCCACGATGGACTCCAAATGCGCCTTGATGAAGGTCAACCAAGGGATCGGCGGCTTCTTCTTTTCTTTCTCTGGCGTTGGGTGAATCCCAGCATCGGTGAGGATGCGTTTGACAGAGG
>NZ_RXIU01000441.1 GCF_004217665.1 Candidatus Magnetaquicoccus inordinatus
CAGCAAGCCATTCGGTTATTTTGCGCCAGTTTTCCATGACTTCCGTGAAACTGAAAATCGGTAAAACAGCTTGCTGGGCAGCACAGGGTTCGAACCTGTGGCCCCTGCCGTGTGAAGGCTGAGGCATGGCTTTCCTGGCCTTTCCGGCAGTATCAAGAAACCATACCTGCGGGATCGGCACCGCCCGGTATACGTTTGGACGACGCTTCTTGAGACACTCAATGATCACCAATCGTGCCTTGAGGTCGATCTGCTCGTGCGTCAGAGCCAGAACCTCGGAAAGCCTGGCTCCGCTGTAGGCAAGGACGGCACAAAAGGTGTAAACCTCCTCGGACATGTTCCGTGCTGCATCCAGAAAAGCTGTGCGTTCTTGAACTTGAACTGTTAGATATTTTCGATTGCCGTCGTTATCGTACAAATTTGACATCATCATGCTCCTGGATTTTTGTGAGTTTGCCATCAAAAAGTTGTTGACTCCTTGAACAGAATGTACCATTCTGTTCAACCATGAAAATAATTATTAAACAATCGGTTGTTGCATCGTAAAAGCTCTGCCTTAGATCACTTATATAGAGGTAAAACGATATATGAAATTGTGTCAAGAGCGTGTAATATTATTATAGATGTTTATTGCTGGACGATGATCGGCAAGAGGATGTGCCACGATGGCCAGCCAAAATCGTATCTGGCTTACATGACGCTATTGGTGGCCGGGAATTTTCTGGTATGCTGGCTACGAATGGAACGATTGAGGCCAGTGGCACAATCGTGGTCCGCACAAACCACGCAGCCAATCATGGGTGAACAGACAACTGGAGAAACGAACAGCGATGAATGTGGCCGAACAGCTTCAGATAAAAGTGCGCAGCCTACCACCGCCCATAGCCAGAGAAGTACTGAACTTCATTGACTACCTGGAATATCGCCGTGGACTACAAGCAATCCCAGATGAGATGGATCTGATGACTGCCCAGGGAGATGCCATGCGCCATGTATGGGATAACCCTGAAGACGAGGTCTGGAACAATGTACCAACCCGGTGATCTGGTGATGGTACCCTTTCCGTTCTCCAACCTGGATGCCACCAAAAAACGCCCCGTCCTTGTCCTGATCAAACCAGATGAGCGCGGCGACTTCATTGGCTTGGCCGTCACATCCGTCCCCACGGACAATCACTCCATAGAAATAGGTACGGGTTCTGTTTTCGACGGTTCCCTTCCGAAACGAAGCTGGCTGAGATTGGACAAAATTTTCACCCTGAATGTCAGTCGTGTGGAAGGGATGTTTGCCAGGGTTTCAGTGCCATTCAGGTCTCAGGCATTGCAACGACTCTGCCTCATCTTGGCCCAGGATGTCACCTTTGCACCAGAGATGGGCCACGGTTTATCCGGGTAATAACAATGCAAACCCTT
>NZ_RXIU01000442.1 GCF_004217665.1 Candidatus Magnetaquicoccus inordinatus
AAAAGATTAAAAGCAAAATCCCAGGGATTCCATCCCTGGACCCGGCCAGGGAGGTGCCCTCCCTGGACCCGCAATAGCTTTGGGCGGTGAATAGTTACAAAAGGCAAAAGATTAAAAAGCAAAATCCCAGGGATTCCATCCCTGGACACGGCCAGGGAGGTGCCCTCCCTGGACCCGCAATAGCTTTGGGCGGTGAATAAGTTACCAAACCTATAGCACTCCCCCACCCTAATCACAACAAGGCCTGCACGCTTGCCAGACTCCAATCAAGCAGTTTGCCAGGAAAAACACCCAGGACCAAAACCACCAGCGCGGTGACGGTCAGAATAAATTGATGGGCGAAGGAAAACTCCAAAGTGAAGTTTTGTTCTGCCGGTTCAAAATAGATGATCTTGACGATGCGCAGATAATAAAAGGCACCAATGGCCGCAAAGATGACACTGATGACCGCCAAGGTCAACAAGCCAGCTTTGACCGCAGCCATCAAAACATACAGCTTGGCAATAAAGCCTGCCAACGGAGGAATACCTGCCATGGAAAACATGAACATTGACATGGTAAAGGCAAGCAGAGGTCTCTTCTTGGCCAAACCTGCATAATCACTGATTTGATCACCAATACCCTGACGATTGAGCACCAGAAGCACACAAAATACCCCAAAAGACATAAAGAGGTAGGTAACCAAATAGAAGACGACACTTTGCTGACCCAGATGATTGCCCGTTGTCAGACCAATCAGCAAAAATCCCACATGGCCGATCGAAGAGTAGGCCAACAAACGTTTGATGTTGGTTTGCGCAATTGCACCCAAAGAACCAACAGCCAGAGAAAGTACCGCCAACAATTGAATCATCGGCGCCCAGTGCATCTGCAAAGAGCTGAATGCTTCTCCCAAAACTCGGAAAAAGATGGTGAAAGCTGCCACCTTGGGCATGACAGCAATGAAGGCAGTCACCGTGGTTGGTGCACCTTCATAGACATCTGGTGCCCACATGTGAAACGGAGCGGCAGCCACCTTAAAGCTGATACCAATGATCACCAAAGCGGCTCCCAGCAGCAAGACTGGGCTTACATGTTCAGCACCCTTGATTACCTGTGCAACCGCTGAAAAATGGGTGGTTCCAGTGGCACCATAGACCAGACTGATACCATAGAGCAAAATTCCTGAAGCAAGCGAACCCAGAATAAAATATTTGAGCCCTGCCTCACTGGAAGGCAAATGATCGCGTCGGTAGGCAGCCAACACATAGATAGAAAGGGACATCAACTCCAGTCCCAAATAGAGAACCAGAAAACTCCCTGCTGAAACCATAGCCATGGCTCCAATCAAGGAGGTTATCGACAACACATAATATTCACCGCTATCCAGATCATGCCGGCTGAGATACTCTTTGGCCATGAGCAGCG
>NZ_RXIU01000443.1 GCF_004217665.1 Candidatus Magnetaquicoccus inordinatus
TCGCCAAAATGGACCGGACTGGTAAGGGTGACGTAGTGAGGAGCGATTTCAAGGAGGTGTTGCGCCTTGAGCCAACCCATATAGGGCTCGGCTTCCTCCTGGGGATAATCGCAGAGCAGCTCCAACCGGGCATACCCGCGCGCTCCAACCGCCTGGGCAATGGGGCCCAACCCCACACGGTCCGATTGGGTTCGCGCCTGCAGGTCGGTCCTGCCTAGCCAGCTGATCAGAGTCTTTGCCATTCTGAGAACCATAAAAAAATGACTGATACCAGAAACCATTTTGTGCCCATGGGCCATTCAAGTCAACCCTGGTTCACTGTGCGGGTGACGCAACGAGTGGATTTTGTGGCACAAGGATCATCTGTTGTCATCTGGCATAGGATCTGCTGTGATCAGCGCAGCCTTGTCGGTTGACC
Source organism: Candidatus Magnetaquicoccus inordinatus (assembly GCF_004217665.1). Lineage (GTDB taxonomy): Bacteria > Pseudomonadota > Magnetococcia > Magnetococcales > Magnetaquicoccaceae > Magnetaquicoccus > Magnetaquicoccus inordinatus. Next base: position 419 of record NZ_RXIU01000443.1, read on the forward strand.
ACATCCAACCAATGTCGCAAATGAAGGAGTCAGGATGCCGAAAGAACGTTACAATCATGACCAAATAGCAGGATGGTATGGAGAGTCCCTCCCATATTCAGAGGTTTCTCAGTATACCATTCAAAGACGATCTGTAGAGGAGTTGCTGGTCAGCGCCTTGCCAAGGAGATGGGCGAGGGGATGTCCGATTTTGATTACGATCCTGTAGCCGTCAAGAAGTGAATTTCGGTATGCTCAAGCATTGGCACACCACGGCAGAAGAGTGTGACCGCTGTATGGTCCTGTTCCCCGTCGCATCGTCTGAACGATATGCGTTTAAGCTTTATTTGTGATTGGTGTTGTTTCCTGGCGTGTTTGCCGGACAAAAGGTAGCTAAGTCGCTGGTTGTTATTCCATGTTGTGCTGGCAGGACGATAAATATTTTAGTTTCTGGTATCATGTTATTCCCCGTTGCATTAATCGGACGGAGGATGTCAGTCACCTTGGTTGAACGTTGTGGCGTCAAGTTGGTACACCCATTTGTTTACAAAGGCAAAGGCGCCCAGGCATATAAGTTTGGACTAATGCATGGACAGGTATGAAACTCTTGTTCCCAATTGGGGCACAATCTTTTCCACTGACTCTCAAAGCCACTTTTTGCGAGCCAAAACCGCGTTTGTATCGATTGCGTCTGTAGCAAGCAAAGTGGCGACAACAGAGTCCAGAATAACAGAATCCAAGACCACTGAGCCGTTAATGGAATCTGCAGCGACCGTTCGAGCGACCACCGATACACCAATGGAACAAATAAGAACCATTCCGGCGTTCACCGAGTCGCCTATTGAACCGGGAATGCTGAAACGCGAGGAGATAGATTTGGCATGCGTCAATTCATTACTCCTTACCGGGTTAGTTGACGAAAGTGCAGGAGATGCTGAGGCGGAGACACTCCTTGCTGAGTCGATTGATGAGAGTGCAGGAGATGCTGAGGCGGAGACACTCCTTGC
>NZ_RXIU01000444.1 GCF_004217665.1 Candidatus Magnetaquicoccus inordinatus
GAGTGGCAAGAACGGCCAGACTGGAGTGGAGCGGCTGGGAAGCATCTGCTGGTGGTGCCAACAGTTCAAAAATGGAGTCCACCTGGGCATTGCCGTTGCCATCCCAGAGCAAAAATCCAGTGGTCTCGGCAATCCAGCCGCTTTGCTCCAGTTGTCCATCCCCATCCATGTCAAAAAGCACCCCATCCTCACGACGCGACAGATGCAGACCCCCTCCATCGAGATCTAGCAGCAGCGGATCGGCCTGGCAAAAGGTGAGCGCATCGGCAATGTGCAATACCGCCTCACCTTTGTGATAGGTGTGATAGCCATCGGCGCTGCCATCATCGCTCCAACCGGTGCCCGCTTGCACCCGATCTCCGGCATCCCCTTCGATGGTCAGAGAGTTGCTAGAGTGCCCCTGCGGGGCACCGATTGTCGCGGCGTGCGCGAATGCTTCGCATTCGCTTCTGGTGAAACGCCGCTACATGCAGGACTCCGTCCTGCACCTGCCAGGAGGAGATAATCTCCTCCTGGACCTCCATAATAATTGTTTGATTTTCAAATGCAGTTGCCCTGGGGTACAGCCATCTTTCTTGATTAACGTAACCAATTAATCATGACCTGATCGTTGATCATTACTGTATGCAGTCCGTCCGAGCTTTGTTGCACCAGATAGCTTTCGCCATGGATCTCTGTATGACCGCTGGCGTCGCTGTGATAAGTGGTCCCCTGCCATTGCAGTGTGGCGTGGCGGGCCAAAACAGTATCGATGCTCTGTTGGACCGCCAGCAAATCACCTGGATCACCATCAATTTGGAGGGGATGTCCGGGGCTGGCCAGATCCAACAGATCCCGCACCAGCAACTGATTTTTGCCTGCACCATCCATCGTGATCTGCTCGATGTCGGCCAGGGCCGGGTTTGCCAACAGAGCGGTCAGATCCAGAGAGCTGTTGTTTTCCACCAGTTGCAGACTGTTGCCTTGCCGCTGCAAGGCAACCCCCTCCCAGTTGAGCAGCTCGGCCAGGGAGCCCGCTTTCGGCTCAGGCGTGCTCAGTGGCTGCTGCGGCAGTGAGACAGGGGCATAATCCAGTTGCACCTCGGCCATGCTGCCATGATGACCATCGGCAAAGGTCACCACGGAATAGGCGGTCAAGGTGTTGCCATTGATGGTCAGCGGCGCAAGCGGCTCGGCGTTGAGGGAGAGGCTGCTGATGGAGAGATCTGCCACTCTCTGCAGCTCATCAGGACTACTGAGGCCATCCCGGTTGTGATCCTGCCAGAACAGCAACTGTGCAAAAGCGTTGTCGGCTGCGCTGATGAGAGCATCATGATTGCTGTCCAGAGTGGCAAGAACGGCCAGACTGGAGTGGAGCGGCTGGGAAGCATCTGCTGGTGGTGCCAACAGTTCAAAAATGGAG
>NZ_RXIU01000445.1 GCF_004217665.1 Candidatus Magnetaquicoccus inordinatus
CCATGGAGTCAGAAAGGCTCGCCGACCACCGCGTTGTTCTGTACCATCCCAGTTAAGCAGACGCGCCCCGACAATCCAAACATGGGTTTTTTGCTGCAAAGCAGCGGCAAGTTGCGCCAGCGTCTCTTTTTCCACCAACAAATCAGGATTAATCAAAGCCAAACAATCGCCCTGGGCAATGGCAGCAGCCTGATTGACCCCTCCGGCAAACCCTATATTGCGACCAGGACGCAACAACCGGATACGCTGGTCACTGCAGGCCCAATGATCGAGCCACCGTTGCGTGGAAGGAGGATTGCCATTGTCAACAACAAGCAGTTCCAACAAGCCGGATGCCTGCAGGATAGCCTGCAAGGAGTGCTGCAGAATCAAACCGGTATGATAACTGACGACAATGGCGGAGATGGCTGGTGACGGAGGTGACAAAAAAATATCCCCAATGATAAAAAAGTCATGGTGACCCGGTTGCAGGTGCATCGGCCACAAGGTTGCGGATGGCCTCATCTATCGGTAAAAATCGCTCCACACCCCCTGCGATTGCTCGACGCAGTGAACCAATACCGGCCTCTTTTTCACCCCGGGTCAGTTGCAAAATGCCCAAAAAATAGTGGCCAACCGCATCCTCTGGTTGACGCTGCAAGAGCACAGTAAGCTGCTGGCGCAGCGTTTCCCATTGGCCGCTCACCGCCAAGTGGCTCAACCAGGGAATAGCCTGATCACTGCGCATGGGGGCTTTTTGCAGGGAGAGGTTGATCCAGTGTTGCCAAGTGGGCAGATCGAGCATCGGTAAAGCAGCCCAATGGAGCTGCTGGGTCACATGGCGTTCCGCCATGAGCGTCAAACCTGTAAAAATGAGCAATGGGGTGTGGGTGTGTGGAATACGCTCGACGAGACAACGCGCCAGCTCTTGCAAAGCGGGTTGATGCTGCTGTTGTTGCTCCGCATCGCTCATTTTTTCATAGGCCGCCAAGCGACCTCGCAGCAATCGGGCCAACGCCAAATCATCACCTCTGATACCGGGAGCACAGGCGGATGACACTGCAGAGGGATTGCCTGCTTCCACAGCAAGTTGCCAACGCTGCCATGTTTGACCGTGGTAGAGAGAGATTGCTGCCAATAGCATCAAAAGAGCAGACAATACCAGATAGACAACGCTCTGCAGCATACGGCAGCCCCGTTGGCATGGTAGGCCCTGCGCGTTGCCGGTCACACTGGCCAAAGCCACCGCCTGCAACGGCAGGGAGAGCGGCAAAGGAAACCATAACCCCAGCAGGGTGCTCTGGGCGATACTCCAGGCGCTGGCCACAGCGAGCCATCTGCCTGGAACAAACAGAATGGGGGCAATACAGAGCAGGATAAACAGCAACAGGCCGATCAATCCGCTGGCATGCAGGGCTTCC
>NZ_RXIU01000446.1 GCF_004217665.1 Candidatus Magnetaquicoccus inordinatus
CGCCCTGCTGAAGATCTGCAACATAATCGTTATCAGCCTGTTTTTCGGATTAAATATTATCTGCTGAGCGGGTTGTTAGTCATGGCGCTTTTTGGGGTGTTGCAGATTGGTTTGCTCGATCCCATCGCCTTGTTGACCCGCTCTTTTGTCACCGGGGTCTGGCCTGCCTTGCACTGGCAGGGGGCAGAATTTTATCTCAGCCAACCCTATTTTTTGGGTGGGGCGGCCATCGCTATCCTGTTGTTGGCCATTTTGTTGGCCAACCGCTTTATGACCCGCTTTTGGTGTCGTGTTCTTTGTCCTTTGGGAGCCTTGCTGGGTCTGCTCTCCTGGCGGCCTCTGCTGCGCATTCGCCGCGATGTGCAGCGCTGTACCGATTGCCATAAATGTGTGCGCTATTGCCAGGGGGCCTGTGACCCCAATGGCGCTTTGCGGGTCAGCGAGTGCCATCTGTGCATGAACTGCCTGGAACAGTGCCCAGAAGGGGCTCTCCATTTTGGTTTGCCGCAACCGCACAGCTCGGTCGGCAAAACTTTGGATCTCAGCCGTCGTCGTCTGGTCGAGAGTGCCCTGGTCGCCGCAGCCTTTGTGCCCTTGTTACGCAGCTCCTATTCGGTGGCAGGAACAGCCCATCCGGCAATGATTCGCCCTCCCGGCTCCTTGCCGGAGGAGCAATTTTTGGCACGTTGTATCAAATGTGCTGCCTGCATGCGTGTGTGTCCCACCAATGTGCTGCAACCGGCCCTGCTGGAGGGGGGGCTGGAGGCGTTGTGGACGCCCATTTTGCTCAATCGCTTGGGTTATTGCGAACACCACTGTGTCCTCTGCGGTCATGTTTGCCCAACCGGTGCCATTCTGCCCTTGACCCTGCCGGAAAAGATTGGTGCCCACTCCCCGGAGGCAGGCCGCAACAATGAGCCGATCAAACTGGGCACCGCCTTTTTTGATCATGGCCGCTGCCTGCCCTGGTCGATGCACCTGCCCTGTATTGTGTGTGAGGAGGTCTGTCCCACCACACCGAAGGCAATTTGGTATAAAAAGGTGGAAATAGTGGATCGGCAAGGGGCAAAGATAGTTCTCAAACAGCCCTATGTGGAGCCGGCGCTCTGTATCGGTTGTGGCATCTGTGAAAACAAATGCCCAGTGGCCGATCAGGCAGCCATTCGTGTGACCTCGGTGGGGGAGAGCCGTTCCAGCAGCAATAAAATGATCTTGAGCAACCAGCGGAGCGGGCTATGAAGCTGTATATGGATCTGCCATCGGGAATTGCCGGCAACATGTTTTTGGCCGCCGCGATTGATTTGGGGTTGGCCGTCGAACCGTTGCATCAGGCATTGCAGAGCCTGCTTTCGGGATGGTGTTGGCAGATCAGTGAGGAAAAACGGGGCGGGATTCG
>NZ_RXIU01000447.1 GCF_004217665.1 Candidatus Magnetaquicoccus inordinatus
TAATCCATAAAAACAATAAACTTATTATGGAGCTCCAGGAGGAGATTATCTCCTCCTGGTGGGAGCAGGGCAAAGCCCTGCTGAACATGTGCGGCGTTTCACGTGCGCAAATGCGCTTGCCCTGCCTGCAAATAGGCTTGCCCTGGGGCCTCACTATTTTTGCTGCCAACACCTCACTATTTTTTGCTTGACTTGTGCCCCACTCTACCGGCACACTTTACCCATGAACAGACTCTTCTCCCTATCCAGCCTACGACTGCTCGGTGCCCTGATTGGCGCCCCTGGTCGGCTGCGCTCTGCGGAGAAGAGAGAATAATCTGCTCACTCAGCCTATTCGTTTCCGGCCATGGCTCTTCTGATCCATGGCTTTTTTTTTTCCTTTTTTTTCCGCACAACCCTTTCCAGGAGAACTGCCATGTTGCAACACAGCTCCCTACTACGCTTGCCTGTCGGCTACCCAAGTATGGCGTGGTGGCGCGTCGGTGGCCGTACTGATTCCACTTACTATCCCGCAGACACCCGATTTGTTAGGAGTCGTTTTCGATGGCAACCAGTAATAGCGTAAAATATCGTCCCGCCCCTGCTCTTCACCTGCCCAATCGGCGTTGGCCCGATCGGGTTTTGCAACAGGCCCCCACTTGGTGCAGCATTGATCTGCGCGATGGCAACCAGGCACTGGCCACCCCGATGAACCCGGAACGCAAACAACGTCTTTTTGAACACCTGCTCCGTCTGGGTTTTCGCGAGATTGAAGCCGGATTTCCTGCCGCTTCTGCCGATGATTATGCCTTTTTGCGGCACTTGGTGGCGCAGGCGCACGCCGAGGTAAGCATACAGGTTTTGACCTCGGCCCGTCCGGAACATATCGAACGCACCTTTGCCGCACTGCAGGGCATGCCGCGAGCGATTGTCCATTTTTATCTCTCCACCTCACCGCTGCAGCGGCGTCTGGTCTTTGGGATTGATACTCCTGCTTTGATCGAACGGGCTGTGCGAGCGGCAGAACAGATTCGTACTCTTTCGGAAAAGCAGGGGGATACCTGTTGGCGTTGGCAATTTTCCCCGGAGAGCTTTTCGGCCACCGAGCCGGAGGTAGCGTTGGCCATTTGCGAAGCGGTTGCCGAGGTTTGGGAGCCCACAGCGGAGAATAAAATCATTCTCAATCTGCCGGCCACTGTGGAGGTGGCCTCGCCCAACCGATATGCCGATCAGATCGAATGGTTTGCCGACCATTTTTCGCGACGCGATGCGGTGATTCTCTCGATCCATCCGCACAACGATCGCGGCTGTGCGGTGGCAGCGGCTGAGTTGGCGCTGTTGGCCGGGGCAGAACGGGTAGAAGGGGCCCTTTTTGGCAACGGCGAGCGTACCGGTAATGTGGATATA
>NZ_RXIU01000448.1 GCF_004217665.1 Candidatus Magnetaquicoccus inordinatus
TACTGAAAGCGACAGCGCGTTGGATGATATTTTCCAATTCACGCACGTTGCCGGGAAAAGAGTGTTGTTGCAATCTTTCCATGGCGGAACGGCTGATGCTGAGAGGGTGACCATGAATACGCTGGCCATATTTTTGTAAAAAATGTTGCACCAACAAGGGAATATCTCCGTGTCGTTCGGCAAGTGGGGGCAGGTGCAGATCAATCACATTCAAACGATAATAGAGATCCTGACGGAAACGACCCTCCTCTACCTCTTGACGAATGGGGCGGTTGGTAGCGGCGATAAAGCGCACATCCACCGTAATGGTGGTGGTGACTCCCAGACGTCGCAACTCTTTTTCCTGGATCACGCGCAGCAGTTTAACCTGCATATGTACCGGCATTTCCGTAATTTCATCCAGAAACAGAGTGCCGCCATGTGCTGTTTCGATCAATCCTTTCTGGTCGCGCACTGCTCCGGTATATGCCTCACGGCCGTGGCCAAACAGCTCGTTGGCCAACAACTCTTCATGAAAAGCACCGCAGTTGACAGCAACAAAAGGATATTTGGCGCGTGGGCTGGTATCGTGCAGCAGGCGCGCCAAAATCTCTTTGCCGGTTCCGGTCGCTCCACTGATCAAAACCGGTAGCTCCATGGCCGCAGCCCGTTTTGCCTGTTCCAAAAGACGCAGCATCACCGCATCCTGGGTGACCAATGGCAGAGAGCCATGTTGATTGGTCAGTTCATGGCGCACCCCTCTTTGCCGTTGTTTGTGGCGGCTCTGTTCACCGGCCAGGGTAAGGCAGTGACGCAACTCTGCGGGTCGGAGTGGTTTGACCAAATAGTGAAAGGCACCCTGACGAATGGTTTGCACCACTTTGGGTACCGCCAGATGATCGGTGATAAAGAGCACCTCTGTGGTGGGTTGCAAACGTTGACAGAGTTGAAAAAAATGGCGCTCATCCAGAGAATCCCGTTCCAGATCGGCCACAATGACATCATAAGGAGTGGTTGTCTCTGCTGTATTGTTCAGAAAGGGAATGGCGCTGCTGCTGCCGGTGGCTTTGTGGATGGCACATCCATCACGTGACAAGATATGTTCGAGATTTTGCATGGCGACTTTGTCGCGATTGACGAGCAGGATGCGCAAAGGATCGTTCATGGTTCTGTTGAACCCTGTGGAGAAGAGGAGTTGAGGAGGAAGGGGTGGGCGCTGGGATCGGGAAAAAGGATTTGCAGGCGTAACCAACCACTCTGCCAGGATTGCAAATGAATGGCACCCTGGTGCAGACGAATGGTCTCAGCCAGCAGACAGATGGCAGGATTGTCCTCTGTTTGTGGCAGAAAAAGTGCCCTCTCTCCGCTTGCCGGCAGATGTTCCAAAGTTTTCAGATCACT
>NZ_RXIU01000449.1 GCF_004217665.1 Candidatus Magnetaquicoccus inordinatus
GAGCGAAAGTGGCGATAGATCTCCAGTTGTTCTCTCTTGCCATGAAAGACCGAGGAGTAGACAAACCAGAAAGCGCTCAGATGATAGCGTTTGAGCACCGGCAGAGCCACCTCATACTGACAGAGCAGGGCATCATCAAAGGTCAGGCAGCGATGCTCCTCCTGCAACGAGCCGTTCACAGCACGTTCCAACCACTCTTGCGCAGAGAGGATAGTCTGTTGCTCTTGGAGTGCCTGCAACAGGGCATCCAGTTGTTCTGCGGCAAGTGATCCCTGACCGGGAGGATGGTTTTGGTTATGAAAATGGTGAAACATAATGCCGTAGGCCATGGCATCTCTCTTTCCGTTGGGCAAGATCCGCTGTGTCGTTTGCGGAGGAAAGTATGATGTCAGGATGTGCGAGGATGTCAACCGCTTTCTCCTGCAGGGCAAGCGCATTGGCCAATTTCCTCACTGTTGCCACAAGCAAAACGGTGCCTGTCGGGCGTCCGCCCTCCCAAAGAGTGCCCCTCCGGGGTACAGATTGGTGCGGCGTGCGCGAATGCTTTGCATTCGCTTTTGTGAAACGCCGCACATTTTCAGCAGGGCTTTGCCCTGCCACCAGGAGGAGATTATCTCTTCCTGGACCTCCCTAATATATTTTCTGATTTGCAAATGCGATTGCCCTGCTCTCTCCTGTCACAGGGCAAGGATTCTCTGCAGGGGTGTGCTGACGGCACTGGTTTGCCAGCATGGTGCGTGCCTGTGTGGTGGGCAAAAAGGAGTAAAGCCAGTGACTGGCTAGGAAATTGCTTTGCAGGTTGGCGATTGGCAGAGAAGAGCCTGCTCAAGAAAACAAAGAGTCTGCGCGTGCTGGGGAAATGGAGTAAATGGCATGGATTTTGGTCCCATTTGGCAAAACAGTTTCGGTGAATATTATGTACCGAGCATCAACCAGGAAATATTTTCCCAATCCGGGGCAGGCAGCTTTTACAGTCGCCAATTTGCCGAGACTCTGCGTGAAAAGGATGTTTTATATCTGATAGTCGGTACCGATTCGGGACGCCTGCTGCGTTGGGTGATGGAGCGTGGTGTAGCCGATGGGGCACGTTATCTGTTTATTGAATTTCCTGAGTTGGTCAGTTATCTGCAGGAAAATGCTGATTTTCCTACCTCATACCCTGCCGGAATACAGGTATGCGCCATCGAAAGCTGGTTGCAGGTGGCCGAAGAGTGGTCGCTGCGTGATTATTGCTATTTGGCGCAGATTCGTCCCATCAAGGCGATGGCGGTTTTGGATGGATTTTTTGAACCTTATGCTCTGTTCTGGAAACAGTTTGAGGAGGAGCTCAACGATTATCAGGCCATGGTTGGCCGGGAGATCGGTTCCCGTG
>NZ_RXIU01000045.1 GCF_004217665.1 Candidatus Magnetaquicoccus inordinatus
CAGAGAGCATAAAGCGATTTCATTGTTTTATACAATGATGTCAACATAATAGCGCGTTTTTTCTGTCGAAAGTTCCGTCTAAAACAGGATTCGCCTCATCTCCGGTTTTGTGGTGCATAACGCTCATCTTCGCGGACACGAATTACAGCCTGTCTCTTTCCAGAATTTTCTTGCAAGAGCACCCCATTGATTGCTGAAATCTCCATAATTTTCCAATCGTCTCCCACGCGCGAACGCAAAGTATCTCCCTTTTTCACCGGTTTATTATCTATTACCGCTACGGTCACCGCTTGATTGTTTTCATTTTTTGCATAGATTTCAGTCAACGTATACACTCTGCTTAAATCGATTTCCTCACCATATTTTGAGGCTGGTTGAAAAGGATTTTTTAACTCTTCCACCATCGGCATGCACTCAGTCGTTGGTTTATTGTTTGGCGGAGTTTGTGCACCCTTTTCCCCTTGTTGGCCGGCAGTACCCTTCTGAGCACATTGCGCTATAGACGCAGACAATACTCCCCCCTTCTGTGCCAATTGCGAAAGAAACTCCCCTTTTTCCGGTTTGGCTTGCAAAGCAGATACAGAAATAACTAAACGTACTGCATGAATAGGTCTTTTTTGCTGGTTGTCATAGGGATGAATGTGCACCTCCTGGACCATGACACCATCCATCTCAATACCATTTAAATATTTTACCAAAGTATAAAAATCGGTCAACAGCTCTAACTGCCATGAATCCCTCTTCACCGAAGTTGCTGACAATCTGTTCACAGTAAGCTGTAGATTCGCAGCATGGCGCTGTACAACATTCATGATTGCAACCATATGATCCTTGACCTGCAATACCTGCTGGTTATCCACATTATTTCCAATAGCGTTCAAAAATTCTTTCTGATCATTGTACATGCTACGAAGGGGAAGATAAATAAAGACTCCTATACTGAGCATAAACAGCAACTGCCCAAACAAAAATATGCGTCTTGTATCACTCTTGCTGGAGAAATTTAACATGATATGCTCCCATCTAGACTACTGAGTTTTATTAATATTTACTACTGCTTGACTACGATCTTCCGTCGGCGAATCCATATTGTTTTGCTCATTTTTTTTGTTTGCAGAGCCCACATTAGCCGCTACGGTTTGTTCACTCTTTTTTTGGCTTTCGCTCTTGACAGTACGGATCATTTCCATACGGAATTCAACCAGTTTTTCCGATTTTTCCTTGCTGATCTGTATTTTTTCAAAGTTGACCATCATATTGTACGACTTTTGCTGCAACTGTTTACTCAAATTATCCTTATATTGTGCAATCTCTTTGAGATGTTCAGGATAATTTACAGCACTCGATATGCCGTCGATGGAGACAATTCGCTCTTGATCTCCTGCTCCCTTGTAACTCACAGCCATATCGGTTAACCATATGTTATTCGGCAGTTGTTCACTCAAAGATGCCAAATAATCACCCCATAATACTCTTTGGCGATTTTGTTTACCCTTGATCAACTCTTTGCCACCAGTAGCCGTTGACCGCTCCAACTTTTTGGTTAAATTATCAGATGCTGTCCTTACTTTACTGGCCTCATCAAAGAGATGATAACCGGTAAATAACAATAAGAAACCAGCAACAAACATGACACCAAACTTCTCTCTTTTCGAGGTTGATTGTCTTATGTCATGAAATTGACCAAATATATTTGCAATGGAAAATCGATTTCTATCATGGCTATGATCTGCATTTACTCCATTCAAAATATTTTCCTCCTTATACACACTAAAACGAATAGACGGTGAAGAATTTTTTACTCCTGTAGCATCAACTTCATATCTTTTGACAATCTGTTTTTGCGACATCTGCTCAAGGGCTTCTTTATTTTCAACCATAAAGTCCCACCTTTTATGCAACTGGTTTACCGATGAAATTCTGCTGGGCAAATCAAGCAGATGCGCTGTAAGTTTATTGAATGGTTCGTAGAGATGCAGTCGCAACTCTTTTCCAAATTCAAAACGGCTGTTCCAAAACAGAGTGGGACACTCTTCCAAGCCATGATAATCTATTATTCCCTTGATAAAAAAATTAAGCTCATCAGAAAACTGCTTGAAATATTTACCACTTCTTACTCCAAAATAAAAATCTTTATCAATATCATGTACAGTACCACCATTTTTTAGAATAGTATGACAAGAACGATTTTCAAGATCATAGTAGAGAATATGCCAACAGCCAACCGGAATGGGATGGGAGATCAATTTGTTCGCATCACCAGGAAAATAGATAATACTGCTCCTTGTCAAACCACAAGTGACAAGCAGTGTACCTGCACCCTTGGGAAAAGTAATACTGCTTTTGGCCAAACTTTCTATAAAATGAGGATCCAAAAAGGTTAAAGCAATGGAGGGATAGATCCCTTTTACCTTCTCGAAAAGCTTTTTACCCAATACCTGCACAATGCCATAGAAATAACTGTCTTCGGCAAACAGATCCATTTTTTTATCCTTATGCTTCTTTATCCACTCCTCCCGTATCTCTTCATCTGGAATAATCTGGGCATAGTTTTTGTCAAACCCCACAAAATCATAAGCAAAAAGTAAATTGACTTCTTTACCACGAAATTTTTTGCATGCACTGGGAAAATGCCATCCATCCAGTTTGAATTTACTGAGTAAATCCTCAGAGGCAAAAAGAATCTCTGGATCATCAATAACTAGATAAATTTCATGAACTGTATCCCAGTTAGTTTTGCCTCCAGGAGAGTGTTCCAAATGCTGAATCGCCGTTTTCATAATCCGGTCATAATATTCCAATCCACCTGGCTCAGGAGCAAGTGCATAGTGATCCTGGCTCTCTTTATGGTGTACAGAACCATCCAAAATCTGCACATCTTCACGCATAACTCTCACCATTGACAGTTCTGCGCTATTTTCATCCTCAGCCAAGGGAATCTTGATGTATTCAAAACCGAATTCACCAATACACAGAATCAATGAGAATTTGTTACTCATGTTCATCACTCCAGATTAAGATGATGGTGCGCTGCCCATAAGCGGGTGAGCAGAAGCTGCATCTGCAGTAGATTGCTTGACAAACTCTGCAAATATCCTGTAAATTCAAGGAAAAGATCGATAAAACTCCCTGACCCACGCCTGACCGGAATTTCCTGGTGAAGCCAATAGCGCATCAGAACATAAACTGGTTTGCAGCGGATCTGCACCACTTTTTTCATCCGGTTCAGGACGCATGCAAATCGTTGCCTCAATGGTCTTATCGTTGAGCAATCGTGACATATGCGTACCACCAATCACTGAACTCACCCACAACTGCACATGCAATAATCCCAGATCACCAGTACTGTTCTTCTGCACATTCTCTCTACTGATAGTGATTTGCCCCAAAGTCACCTTGCCCGATACCTGAATGCGTGATGTGCTGCCACCATCGTTGTAGATATATTCAAAAGATTTGCTTAAGTTGCCGACCTCGCCATCCAACTCGTCCAGATAGCCATTGAGTTGGGTTATTTTTGCCGAGTCCAACTCCTCTCCGCCATTATAGCGGGCACGACTGAGCAGATAATCAAGTACACCATGTTCAGCCCAATAGGCGCGCAACTGTGCCAGATTATAGTGCAAAGCACGTTTTTCATTGCGCAATACGCCTCCGACAAAAGTGGCAGACAAACCCAACACCACCATCATCACAATCATCACCAATAACAGAGTGTTGCCACTCTCTTGCCGCCAGGCGGCATAATGTAGACTTGCAAAACGCCGCACAGCTCCTCGCAAACGAGCCAAAAGAGAATAAGGCGGAATGAGTTTTTGCCAATGCTGCCCCATCAATCCACTTCCAAACGATAAGCTGTCCAAAAAGATTGGGTAAACTTTTCGACTGCCACCGATTTGCTGCTGTCCAAACCGGTAAGTTGTGCCGGATCCACCAAGATAAAGCGCAATTCGGGAGTTTTGCCTGCGATATTGCGTTGGCTGTTGCCGGTTGTGGTCGGATGAGCGGCAACCAATCCATCAACATGCCGCTCTTCCAAGTTTTGACAATCCGCCAAGGGATAGCCTGCACGCTGACAGCGCAGTGTCACCTTTTCTGCCTCTTGCGATTGCAAAAAACCACCACTATCGCTATTCCGCAAAGTCAAACGATAGGGGGTAATATCTTCACGGCTTAAGCTGCTCCCAAGAGGATTGGCACTTAAACCATGAAAGCCAGGTACACGGTCGTAGGCATGATCTCTCTCTATTCCCGACTGCCCGTTGCCCTCGCGAAACCCACCGTCACCGGCCATGGCAAAAAGATATTGCGCCTCCTGCTGCAACTTCATTCGCGTATAGCCTCTTAATCCTATCTCCTGCGCCAGACGCAATATCTGTATTAAAGTCAAGCCAATAATCGAGAGTATGACAGCGCTGACGACAACCTCTATCAAGGTAAATCCTGCCTCATCCGCCGCTGCAGAACGCTTGATTGCTCTTGATTTCCAAAAGTGCTGCCCCATCAACGTGCTCCGACTATGGTTTGTAGCGACAGGGTATGCTGCGCACTATGGGAGAGCTTTACGGGAACTCCTTCACTATCCAAACGGTAGGGAAAATCAAAATAGGCGGTCAATAGCAGACAACGAGAGCCGCTCGCATAATCAAAACAGGTTTGCGTTAAACGACTGCTCTCTATGGTCCAGCTCAACAGGGCAACAATGCCATCCACTTTGTCCAACCAGACCAGATTACGATCAGCAACGCTACCGGTATTGCCTCCAGAAGGACGATAATGAAAAATCACCCCCTCATTATCGGCAGTTTTCAGAAATCGTTGCCGATCCGTTTCCAACAAACCATAGGGATCACGATAGGAGGTCAAGATAGCGTGATCGGCATAGGGCTGCGCATGTCCAGAGGGATAACTCATTGTCTGCCCATAAATAGAAACCGTTTGATCCTGGATCTTGCCATAGCGATAAAGGGCCACGATCTTTTCCAAATGTCCATGCAAAGAGAGCAAAGCTTTCTGTTCCCACAGCATTTGTCGTGACAAGCCATCGACCATGGTAAACATCGAATAAACACCGGTCGCTAAAATGGCTACCAGAACAATGCTGATAATATTTTCCAACAAGGCAAATCCTGCCATGGAAGCTTTGCCATCCATTGTCGCACCCTATAGCAATGGATCGGTGGTACTGATTCCATCACGCCACTGCAAATAGATTGAACGTCCATTGCGTACTGCCGAATCTATTTCAGCGCGTGGAGGCGGATAGCGTAAAACCACAACGCGCCCTTCACTGGCAAGTTCATTCTCGTCACTGGCAACCCAGCCCCCGGCATGCACTTTATTTGTTGCCGTCATGCAGCCGCTTACTTCGGTTCCCGTAACCCCAGAAGTGACATCCTGTGCCGGAGAGCTACCAGAATAGTTGTTGTCACGCAGAATGGCCCACACCTCAAACTCTGGGGTATCACTACTATTGCTGATAAAGTTGCTGGTGCGCACCACATAGCAAAAATCTCCAGACTCCTGGAGTGGCACCCCCAAAGTATCTATCAACAACTGCTCATTCCACTCTTCGGGCTGATAATATTCGCCTCGACTATCAAAATAGGAGCGCTCCTCGGCTGCGATAGCACGCAAATAGGGTATCGCCTGTTCGGCGCGTGCAGAAATCAGCGCAATGCGAATCGGGTTAACTGATAGACCCACCAGCAAAGCCACGATGGTCAAGGCGATTAAAATTTCAAACAAGGTATATCCAGCTTGCCCAGATAAATTTGTTTGTTCTGAAAATCGTCGCTGCATCAGACTATCCTTTCGCGGTTACCGACGAGGTCATTTCCAGAATGGGCAAAAATGCTGACAACATCAGAACAGCCACAATAATACCCATCAAGGCGGTCAAGGTGGGATTGATCAATGTTGTCACCCGTAAAATGGCATAGTCCAACATGCGTTCAAAATATTCAGCGGCCAGAAAAAGCAACTCATCCAGATTACCCATCTGCTCGCCAGAAGAGATCATCTGCTGGGTTACCCCGGCAAACACCGCATGCTGGCCAAAAGCCTCACCGAGAGAATAGCCACCCTCCAATTGCTGGTGTACCAAGAACAACTGTTGTTCGACATATTTATTGCCGCTGGCCGTTGCGGCAAGATCGATGGCATTCAACACGGGCACATCGTTTTGCACCTGAACAGCAAAAGTGCGCGCAAACCGCGCCAACGCAGCCAGGCGCACCAAGCGACCAATAATCGGCACCTTGAGCAGATAACGATCCCAGAATAAACGTCCTCGTCGAGTATTGATGATCGTGATTGTTAGCAGAATCATTGCAATAACATAGATCATTAATACAAAACCATTTTCTTGCAACCAGTGACTAATACCCATCATGGCCAGGGTCAAATCGGGCAATTTAGCCTTCAACTGTTTGAAGATATGTTCAAAACGTGGAAAAATATGCAGGGTCATGATCAAAAATACAACTATTGTTGCAACCAGCAACAGTATGGGATAGGTTATGGCTTGGCGTACTCTTTGGCGCAAGTTATCCATACGATCGAGATAGACACTTATCTGCTGCAAACAAAGATCCAGCCGACCGGACTCCATACCTGCTTTGACCACCCCGATGTAGATCGGCCCAAATATTTTTGGCCAGTGGCTTAAAACCTCCCCAAGATCCTCACCCGCTTCCACCCGTTTGGCGATAATCGCCAACAAATTGCCCATTTTTTTGTTGGTGCTCTCACGGGAAAGGTTCTGCAACACATCGACCAAAAGCAGATGACTACGCATCATGGCTGAAAATTGATTGGTAAAAATCAAGACATCGCTATTGGTGATTCCACGCATCGTCAACCCTCCCCTAGCGCCATAAAGACCTCTTCCAGAGAGGTGACCCCCTCCTCAAACAAACGCATGCCATTGTTAATCAGTGGTGTCATTTTGCGGCTTCGCGTCAACTCCTCTTTCAGTTTGGGCAATTTCTCTTTATTGATGATGCTGGCACGCACCTCTTCGCTAAAATTTAACAGCTCATAAACAGCCTGCCTGCCGTTATAGCCTGTTTTACGGCATTGACTGCAACCAAGGGGATTGTTAACCATATAGGTCACGTTAGCATCAACTTGCAGACCGGCACGTTGTATCTGCTCTGCGGTAATGCCCTTTACCCGCAAGCGCTCCAGATATTCAGAACCCTTGCACTCCTCTTTGCAACTGCATAACACCCTGACCAGACGTTGCGCCATGGTCAAAGAGAGGGAATTGGCCAACAAAAAGGGTTCGATACCCATTTCCAACAGACGATCTATCACTTTAATGGCATCGTTGGCATGGATGGTGGAAAGAACAAGATGGCCGGTCAGCGATGCTTCCACCGCCATTTTGGCTGTTTCGGCATCACGGATCTCCCCGACCATAATCACATCGGGATCCTGGCGCAGAATGGTACGCAAACCATTGGCAAAGGTGACCCCAATTTTTGCATTGACCTGCATTTGATGAACGCCATCCATGCGAATTTCAACGGGATCTTCGACCGTAAGAACATTTTTTTTGTTGCGATCGATAGAGCCAAGACAGGAGTACAGAGTGGTGGTCTTACCAGATCCTGTTGGACCACTGACCAAGATCAAACCATGGGGCGAATGGACCTTTTGTTTGAGCAGCTCCTTGTCACGTCCAGACATCGACAAGGTGTCGATATCGCTCATCATTGAATTTTTATTGAGCAACCGCAACACCAGTTTTTCACCATATACCGTAGGATAAGAGGAGACGCGCACATCAACTTGATTGTTTTGCAACTTCATGGAAAAACGGCCATCTTGGGGTCGGCGCCGTTCCGCCACATTCATTTTCGATTGAATTTTCATATAGGCAACAATCGGTGGGTGCACGTTCAATTCATGACGCGCCTCTTCAACCATCGTACCGTTCAAACGAAAACGCACCAGCAACCAGTTCTGCGAGGGTTCAAAGTGAATATCCGAAGCCTTGTTCAACCATGCCTGTAACAATATTCCCTTGCATATCTCTGCAATGTTCAGCTCTCCTGACAACTGCACTTTGTATTGATTCAACCCTTCAGCGACAATCTCTACCATTCCCTTTTGTGAATCGATCACATGTTCGGATCCGCGTTTTATCAACCCCTCAACATGCTGTCGAAACTCATCCATGTGCAATACAGAACGCACATCACCCATCGACATCCAAACCGCCTCTACAGATTTACCGGTGCGACGCGCCAACCATTGCGAGAGAATAGGATCCAATGGATCGGCGGTCACATAACGAAACACCTCGTCTTGAGAGGAGGAGCGCAGAGGAAAAATCATCAAAGTATCAATCAGATGACGTTCTCTGAGAATCCAATGCGGATATTCAATCTCCCCTATCTTCAGCTCTTCAAAGATGCGACCTCCTTCGCCTTCGGCAGACAAATTGCCATGCTCTTTGCCCTTTTCCTGTTTGTTCCCACGCTGTGGCGCACGCAACAGACGCTTTTTTAATTTGAGAGCCAAGACTTCATACAAACCGCTCCAGCGAGCCGGATCTTCTACATCTTTGCCAACCAGATTGCGAAAAATGGCCCCAGGCGGCGTTTTGCCTTTATGCTCCTTGATATACTCTGCAATCTCCTCCCTTGTTGTTTTGGCCAAACGCGCTAAAAACTTTTTATCTTCCAATAATTGTTCCAAGAGAGAATAGGTCAATAGCGGCTTCGGACAAATTTCTTCTGCAGAAGCAGGCTGCGCAGACCTAAAGCCTGGAGGGACATAGGCATCATCTGTTTCTTGCTCACCCTCCCCTGTTTGCTGATTCTCTGCAGATGAATACCTGGAATCCTCTCTGTGGCCGGAGTGTTGCCACTGCTCCGCACGCTTGGATATCTTTGGCGCATCGGCCTGTTTTGGAGTGGCTGTATTGTCTTGACTCCGAGAAAACTCTTTTTTGTCTGCTGGCTGAGCGCCCACAGTTGCACCCTTCTCAAGTGCGGCCTCACTCCTGCCCGACCGAGAAGAAGGAGCTCTTGCACTGGACAGATCTTTTTGCTTGCCGTCAGTTGAGGCTCCTGGGATCCCCATTGCACGCTGCTGCTCCGTCTCCGCCTCTTCTGCTGGCTCTGCGGAGAGCTGACCAGGCTTGCCGGTCGGCATTATCTGGGTCAGCTCTGCCTCTTCTGCTGGTGCTGCAGAGAGCTGACCACGCTTGCCAGTCGGCAAAGCCCTGGTCACCATTTCCTTGCTGTCTGCCGCCTGCTCTTCAGGTGCGTGCAATAACACCGTAAATATGGTATCACCAACCCGCAACATATCACCGTCATTCAACGGTTTGGCTTCCATGACCATCTCACCATTGACCTGGGTGCCATTGCGACTATCCAGATCCTCTACCCACCATACCCCTTCCCGCCAATCGAGCCGACAATGCTTTCTTGAAACAAATGGATCATCCAGACGCAACTCCGCCTTTCCTGGCTGCTCAGTGCCAAGACGTCCAATCAACAAATAGGGTTCGCCTTCAAACGCATAATATGGCTGCCAACTGCCTTCAATTTGCAGAAAAATACGTGGCAAAAGATTTTCTGTTTTACTTGTTTCCGCCATGTCCATCCCCTTTTCTATTCGGTAAAGACAACCCGAAAGCCGACATTGGCATAACCCAGGTTACTTTGTAAGCGATTCCGATAACCACAACGTCCCGTGTTGGGCGCACTATCAAAGGCACCTCCGCGCACAACACGTTCGATGTTTTGCCACTCCATTGGTTTTTGGACAACATGGGCACGCGCATCCATCAACTGCGAATTCCAGTCGGAGCTCCAGCTATCCTGACACCACTCCCAGACATTGCCGCATAAATCATAAAAACCCAAACCGGTTTTGGGAAAAGAAGCGACCGGCGTGGTCGTCAACCACTGATTGCTGATATTGGCACGTGCACTGGTGACATGTTCGTTACCCCAGGGATAAGCCGGTATTTTTCTCTCTTTAGTGCCACCATTGGCGGCAATCTCCCATTGCAACTCATTGGGCAACTGTCCAGAGCGACCCTTGAATTTCACCCAGTTGGCATAAGCCATTGCCTGCTCCCAGGTGACATGCACCATGGGATGAGCATCCAATTCACAATATTGCATGCGCTCAGAAAATTTTCTGGGATCTTGACCGGTAGCATATAAATATTGCCTGAACTCCCATTGGCTAACCGGTTGCTGCATCATGTAAAAGGCTTCAACTTCGATAGGAAAGAAGGCTATACTATTTCCCAATGGTTCATTATTACCATAGCCAACATAATATTTGCCTCTGGGAACATGGATCAGTTTTTGTTCAATAGTGGAAGCAATCTGTGCACGCTCTTTCGGCAACAACTGAACCTTTTGTACCAGATCTTCCATCTCTTTTCTTTGTATATTGCCTATCATCAGATTAAACAAATGTACGAAGAGTGCGGGAGATAAACGAAAATTGCTGTGTATCCCTTTGGCATAGGATTGATACCTATCAAATTCCTTGCGCCACTCTTTAATCTCTGCAGGGGAATAGTCCCTATTTTCCAGCTCCAACCACCCACTGGGAAATTTTGTCACTCCGGTCAATAATTCAGACACCAATGGAAACAGACTCTGCCAATCACGCTTTTGCCAATAGGCCAACAGCTCAGTTTCTTCTTTCGGCGCTTGGCGTAACAATTTACGTTCTGGCAATAAAAAATTGATTCTGATCTCTGGATGATCACCCCCCCTTGTTGGCAACAGTTCAACCTGTTGACAACGGATCCCTCCCAGATAGCCACCGGCATGATGAATATCCAGAACAATCTGCAGCAAGTGGGTAAAAATATGCCAACGAACCTCTGCAGTCAGCACCGGCTCCCTTCGGTTATTGAGCAACCAATAGCACAGGGTAGTTTCTGCAGGCGATTTTCCCTCATTATTTCTCTCAACGCTGAGCAGCTCTGAGATAACCACAGCTCTACCCAGGCGCTGTCGCAAGCTGATTGTGTTATCCACCTGGCGCAGATGCAGTTTTTTGATCTGTTGCACCCACAGATTGATTTGCCCATTGGTTTGTGCACAGGGTTCACCTTTATACCATTGCACCCTCTCGATCCTGTTTGCCCCTTTGGCCACGTGCCAAGTGGAGACCTCAGCTTTGTCTGTCCACCAGGGGTCATAGGGTGACCACCACTGCTCACTATCCAAACTGAGTATGTCGATGATCTCCGCCCAGGAGGGGCGCTGCGCGGGATCATAATGGACCATCAAGGGTAACAACTCACGCAAAAAGGGATTATAATCGCGCAACTCTTCATGCTCAAAATTGGGTGCAACAGCTCTGCCTCTCACCCTTTTGCGCATGGCACCACTCAGCACTTCATAGGCAATCATCCCAAACGAATAGATATCCAAAAGATAGCTCGGCTTGGCTCCCGACTCCGCTTCCGGTGCCATATAGCTGCGTGTGCCGGCAATCTGCACATCACCCTCTTCATACTCTTCCTGGCTGAGTGAAATCCCAAAATCCAAAATATACGGACGTTCTGGATTGCCCCTTTTCAAAAGAATATTATCCGGTTTTAAATCCCGATGGATAAACCCTTTGGCGCTGGCATAACTGATTCCTCCAGCCAAATGCAGCAAAATGCGAATGCGCTCCTGTCTGGTCAGAGCCACTTCATATTGATTTGCCTCTATCCACTTTGTCAGCGACTGGCCTTCAATATATTGCATGACAATGGCATAACTGTCCTGCCATTCTACCAAACCATTTATTTTACATATGGTATCATGCGACAACTCCTCGACCCGTTTAACCTCTTTCGCCAACAGATCAACCTGCTTACGCCAGTTATCCTCTTCTCGCAATTCGGGATGGTTACGATTGAGAACTTTTAAGGCTACAATACGGTTTTCAATCGTATCTGTTGCCTTGAATACTGTGCCATAGCCTCCTTGACCCAATTTTACCAGATCAATATAGCGGTCTGCTGAAGTGTCGCCCATGTTCAATGCTCAGTTTATCGGTTTCTGTCATAACCAATCTTATATATCATGCTCGTTCACAACCAAATGTGTCATCGGGCGCTGTGCTCACACCCAATGCACATTTGGTTGTGAATCATCTCACGATACTTTACCGTTACAACCGCCTTCACCTGGATCAACAGGAGACTGTTCGCCCTCTGAGACATAGTTCACACTATTAAAGTGGTCTGTCCAACCCGGTTTATCCTTCACCACTGTGTTGGAATAATAGACTTTATAGTTACCTGTTTCCTTGTGCGACGCCACGATACAGTAGGTATCTTTATCTGTATATTCCAGAACATAGGTAAAATTTGCATTGTCGATGACATTCAATGTCGGCAGTGCGCGCTGCAACGAATCACTGGATGTGCCCAATAATTTGTTATAGGTCGCAAAAAGTGTCGTGGTCGGATAATTGGCTGTATGGGCATTGACCGCATCCGCGATATAGCCCATTTGCTTGACTGCCTCGCTGGCACGTGCCGTGCGGATAAATGAAATCATTTTTGGCACCCCAATCCCTGCCAAAATGGCAATGATTGTTAACACCACCATGATTTCAATCAAAGAAAAACCTCCCTGGGCAGAACGGGAAAATCCTGCAACTCTCTGCCGCATACCGTTATGATTCATCTACCTTCCTCCCTACATGATCGGTTTGTTATTTGCGTGACGCTTCCAATAGCGGGCACCCGTTGTGCAGCGCCGATGGCGACACACCTCCCTCAGCGACCGGGGTATGCTTGACCAATACCCGTGACCCGGCTGCAGTCAATCCATATCTGTATTCCATGCGTATATAATGTTTCAGATCGACACTATACCACCACTTTTCAAACCCTTCCCAACCACTGACGGGATTTATTGTATTCCACACAATAACATAGGTCTTGAAACGGCCAGCCGGCACCAGAATCTCCTCTTCGCCCTCCACCTTGAACAGCGAACGATGTTTGCGCGCTACACCGTTGGCGGTAAATTCACGGGTAAAGTTGAGCAAATAACCTGGAGTCAAACGCAAGCGGCCATCCACCTTGCCGCTGGCTTGCGGAGTAATTGATTTGTTGGTGCGCAACACATCTTCGACATAGGAGTCCGTCAATAAAAATCCTTGTCGCTTGTAACATTCACCCTTTTGATCCAAACGTACAAAGGTGGTCTTGTCACCCTCCTGTGCGGCAACGGCCACAGCATAACCATCATCATAATGCCACGCCTCACCTACCTTCCAATCAGGACGATAACTTCCTTCCTCTGCATCAAACTCCGCACCACGATCAGCCGATAGTGTTGCACAACCACTCAATATTAAGAGCGCTGCGCTGAGATAGTGCACTCTTGCTCTGTTCATACTTTCCTCTCTTCACTCAGTCAGATTTTGCTCGGCTATGGTTTGGCAATCGGCTCACTCTTCAACTTATAGCGTTGTAATAACTTGTTTTTTTCTGCATCGTTCACATTCCAAGTTATCTTTGCTGCTTGCTCTACATTTTCAATCCTCACCTGATTAACCAAGGTTGGCACACCGCCGATAATGAACTCGGCCAGATGGAACTGTTGATACAACTCCATCCACTTGCGATCTATAAGCGCCAGGAATATGCCTTCTTTGTCACGGCTGGTCATTACCCCCTCAATCAGTAATCCCGAACGATCAACACGATCCAACGGCAAGTTGCGAAACTTGATCTGAAAACCCTCTTGCTTCCCAACATCCTTCAAATTGGGAAAAAGCTCCTCCTTGCAGGGATTTTCCACATTGTTATAGCAAAATTGCTGATCGTGACTGTGATAATAGAGGATCTGTTTTCTATACATCTCCCTGGTGGCGTTAAGAAATGCATCAATGGCCGACTTGCGCTGGTTGGCTTCCCAAGTGGGAAAATAGAAGATCCAAGCCACCATCAGCATGCTCCCCAACCAGGGCAATAGAGCCAAGACCTGCTCCAGCCATTGCCACCGCATGCTCATCACTCATCCTCCGCACGCGAACGACTCATCGGCAACAGTGGGCTCTCCACATGCAGATTTTTCATCCCGGAGGCCACTGCCCCCCGTTCTCGTTTGATAAAGGAGCGCGAAGAGAGACTCTCCTGCAATATCTCCTCATTGGCAGCACGCAGATCATCCGCCGGCAGAGTGTTCTCTTCTGCAACAAGGGGATTCAACACCCGAGGAGTAATCAAAAACACCACCTCACTACGCTTATTATCTGACTTGCGATAATTAAACAGATTGCCCAATAGCGGTATGGAACGCAGACCGGGCACCCCACGATCCGTTTCACCACGCACCGTCTTGAACATTCCACCAAGGATAAAGGTGGAGCCCTGAGGCAAAAATACATTGGTATGAATCTCTTGCTCATCTGTGGTGACCGACACTCCAGCAGCCGCTATACCACTAGGAAGCGTCGATGGCGCAGAACTTTTTGCACTGATATCCAGACGTATTTTCTCTACCTCGCCATCCTTTGTCTTGATAACCATCGGCAAAATGTCTATAGAGACACCAGTTTGAACTGTGGTTATGTTTGATCTTGCTTTGCTGTCATCTGCCTGAAACTGAAAAGAAAGATTTTTGGAGCTGGTGATTTTGGCAGGAATATTTTCCATGGTCACCACTCTCGGCGAAGAGATGGTCTGCAAGCGCTCACTGCTCTCCATGGCTTTAAGCGTGGCATCCAACATATAGCGAGAGCCCTGAAAGAGAAATCCCATGGCACCACCGGTAGCAGGGATTGATGGATTACTCACTAATTGCAATTGGCCCCTGCCTGTGCTGACGTTACTGTAGCCAACGCCGCTGAGTGAAGTGTTACCGGTAAAAGCCCCAGCACCGTGAATCCCTTGCGCATACCCCCAATCCACTCCCAATGAGGCAGAAAGATCATGCTGTCCCTCCAGAATCATCACCTCAATTTCAATCTGGTTTTCCTGTTTATCCAAATCCTCGACAATCAATTTGCGAATCTTTTCCACTGCTGCAGGCACACCCCAAACAATCACCGAGTTGGTGCGCCGATCGGCGGCAACCACCGGCGTTGTCGGATCCATTAGATTAAAATCAACCTTCCCTTCACCGCCCGGCAGCGCCCCCTCGGCAACACCGTTGCCAGATGCTCCAGTCGCCGCTCCCGCAGCAGCGGCACCCCCTCCCGGAACCGTACCCTGCGGATTCCAGGCTCCAGGTCCACCCATCATCTGCCCCCATCCCTGCCCAGAACCTCCCTGCAGCTTCTGAAAATCCTTGGCATCTACCGCCCGGGTCAACAGCTTGAGCGATTCAATAATGCCCGGAATTTCATAACTCTTGCCCTGAAAAGTGCGCGTGGTCCGATCCACATTGGCATAACGCAGAGGAATACGTACATAGGTCCAATTCTGCATCGTCTTTTCCAACGACTGCATATTCTCCCGCTGCTGTATCTTCTTCAGATTTCCCACCCCCGCATCATATCCTTTGAAGACATTCAGCATGTTGGTCACGTCATTGTTGTTGCCCGAAACATAGATCGTGTTGGTGGCGCTATCGACCTTAAAAATAAGCTCCTTATAGGTGTTATCCTTACCTTCAGAATTCTTATTCGCTTTGCCAGGACATTTAGCGTTGTTGTTTACTTCACACCAACTCTGCCAAATCTCTGTCACCTTGCCGTGCACAGGAGAAAAGACCCCTGAAATTTTTTTATTACTCTCTTGACTCTTCGGTTTGAAGGTGAGCGACTTGTCACCGCTAATGACATACTGCCAGTTATAGGTTTTGGCGATATAGTCCACTACCTTCTCTTTTGACTGCTCCAGCAACTTTTTATCCACCATCACCATCTGTCCGGGATTGATCTGCTCCAGGTTATACTCCCATTTGCAATCATTTTTGACATTATCAAGCAAACTGCCTATGGGTCTGTGGGTACTCTCCCCAATAATCTTACGCAAACATTGATCAAGATCTTGTTGGCTGCGTTCATCATCAGCCCACAACGGTTGCCCTGCCACCATGACCTGCAGCAGACCACACGCGGCAAAAAGAGCAGCCCGTTTCAACCAACGACCTTTGCGCATAAAAACTGGATTTGCGGCGGTGACTGCTGTTTCTCCTTGGCCTTGTCCCAAAGGAAACTCCTCTTCTGCACCACTCTCTGCTCCGTCCGTATATACCTTCGTCTCCCGTACCGAACCCATGCCAGACATCGCTCTCTCCTCCAGATCCTTTTAGTTTCAGTTTTGTAAAGTTTTTACATAGTTGCAGCAGATATTCACCACTTAAATCACGCATACACAAACAAAGTCAACAATACCCAGCAACATCCAAGATCTTGATTGTTATACGACATCAGGATCCTGGTTATAATTTTTTGCTGTTTATTCTTTCTGGGATCTGCTGCATGATACAGAACGCTATTGGTCCGAACAAGAGAAAAATTAAAATATATTTAACTATCAATAATATATTATGAACAAGTTCGGTAATCTTACGCAATTTCAATGATTTTTGTGTGTCACTCCACACGCCTGAGAGCTCAACCACCAAAGGGATGGATTGATGTATGCAAGTCACAAAAGGCAGTGCCATAACCCTGCTTGGCCAGAGCAAGATCATCAAGCTGCTCTGATAACTGCAGGGCAATCGCATTTGAAAATCAGAAAACTATTATGGAGGTCCAGGAGGAGATTATCTCCTCCTGTTGGGTGCAGGGCAAAGCCCTGCTGGTAATGTGCGGCGTTTCACCAAAGCGAATGCAAAGCATTCGCGCATGCCGCACAGATTTGTGCCCCAAAGGGGCACTCTTTGGGAGGGCGGACGCCCGACATGCACAGTTTCGCTTGTGGCAACAGTGAGAAAATTGGCAAATGCGATTGCCGTGCCAGGCTGCTTGCAAAAAAGGCAGCTCATAGGCACAATCAACAACATAAAAACATCCGACAGGTCGGAACCTCCTCCTCCAGTCGGGTGCAAAGAATAAGCGCGACTTAATCCAGACAGGAGCAGGGGATAATTGCGACTTAATCCAGACAGGATCAGGGGATAATTGCGACTTAATCCAGACAGGAGCAGGGGATAATTGCGACTTAATCCAGACAGGATCAGGGGATAATTGCGACTTAATCCAGACAGGATCAGGGGATAATTGCGCCCGAAAATTGCAAGTCTGTATCACACACCGAGACCAAGGATGACACAGTGGGATTAACCCAACTCAGACAAGGGAAGAATTGAGATTCATTTTATACTATTGTATTGAGACTCAGTATCAGGATCAAAAACAGGACTAAAACATATGCGCATTTTCTCGCCGTTGCCACAAACTTAAACTGTGCAGGTCGGGCCTCCGCCCTCCCAAAGAGTGCCCCTGCGGGGCACAGATTGTCGCGGCGTGCGCGAATGCTGACGCATTCGCTTCTGGTGAAACGCCGCTAGATGCAGGACTCCGTCCTGCACCTGCCAGGAGGAGATAATCTCCTCCTGGACCTCCATAATAATGATTTGTTTTTCAAGTGCGTTTGCTCTATCGGAAAGGATATGCTCCTGGCCTTGCTCTCCTCTCTGCAGCAATGTGCTATCCACTACCTTAACGGTGCTCCACCGCCTCGCGAATAATCTGCAAACTCTTGGCATCCTCAATGGTGGGCAGCTCGCCAGGGTCGCGCCCTTCGGCTATCGCCAAAATCGCCCGACGAATCACCTTCCCGGAACGGGTCTTGGGCAAACCAGGAACAATGTGCACATATTTGGGCTTGGCTATGCCACCAATCTGCCGCGCCACTACCGCCTTTAACTCATCCTCCGTCGGCGGCTGCGCATGGCTCATCAACACCACAAAAGCCTCAATCTCCTGCCCCTTCAACTCATCCTTGATCCCAACCGCAGCCGCCTCCGCAACCGCCGGATGGGTGCATAACGCCTCCTCCACCTCTCTGGTGCCTAAACGATGACCCGCCACATTGATCACATCATCATTGCGACCCATGATGAAAAAATAGCCCTCTTCATCAAATACCGCATAGTCAAAAGTGGCATACAACAGCTCAGAACTGCTGGAAAAATAGGTGGAGACAAAGCGGCTGTCATCGCCCCATACCGTGCTCATACAACCAGGCGGCAACGGCGGTCGAATCATCAAGGAACCTTTGCTCTCCGCCTCGCTAATCACTTTGCCATCACTGTCCAACAAAACTGTCTCATAGCCAAAGGCTGGCAATGTCGGTGAGCCAAATTTGATCGGCAATAAACCCAAACCAGCATAATTACTCAAAATCGGCCAACCAGTCTCCGTCTGCCAATAGTTGTCCACCACCGGTGCCTGCAACGCCTCACTCACCCACCGATGGGTCTCCTTGTCCAACGGTTCACCCGCCAAAAAGAGCGTGCGCAAACTGCTTAAATCATGCTGCTTGATCCACTCCGCGCCACTCTTTTTCAATAAACGTATGGCTGTCGGCGAGGTGAACAGACAGTTGACCCGATATTCCGCCACCAATGACCACCAAATACCCGGATCCGGACGAATCGGCAAACCTTCATACAAAAGAGTCGCTGCCCCGGTCAACAACGGTGCATAGACAATATAGGAGTGGCCCACTACCCAACCAATGTCCGAACCGGCAAACATCACATCTCCAGGATGGACATTATAAATATATTTCATCGACATGCGCATGGCCACCATATGGCCACCCGTATCGCGCTGCACCCCCTTGGGACGACCAGTGGTTCCCGAAGTATATAAAATATACGAAGGATGCGCCGAATCCACCCACACCGGCGGCACCTCCCTGCCCGTATGTTTGGCCATGGCCGTGGCAAAATCAATCTCGCCGGCAAGCGGCGTCTCCTCCACCGCCAAATGACGATCGATCACCAACACCTGCGGCACTGCCACCGTCACCGCCGCCAAACCCTCCTTGAGCAGCGGCTTATAATGGGCCACCTTGCCGCCACGCATCCCGGCATCGGCAGTGATAATCAATTTGGGACTGGCATCATCAATGCGCGAGGCCAAGGCCAACGCAGCAAATCCACCAAAAACCACCGAATGAATGGCCCCTATGCGCACACAAGCCAACATGGCCACAATCGCTTCAGGAATCATCGGCAGATAGATCAAAACCCGATCACCCTCGCCAACCCCCAACTCCTGCAGTAGAGAGGCCATCTCGTTGCACTGCCGGTACAACTCTCCATAAGTGATGACCTGACGCTGCTCCACCTCGGTCGAAACCCAGATAATCGCCGCCTGCTCCGCCCGCTGTGGCAAGTGACGATCCACCGCATTATAACAAATATTGGTCATGCCACCGGCAAACCAGGTGGCAAATGGCGGCTTACTGTAATCCAATACCTGGTCAAAAGGTTGCTGCCACTCAATGAGTGCTGCCTGCTCCCGCCAAAACTCCTCACGATCTTCGATCGAACGACGGTATAATTTTTCATATTCTTGCCGATTGCTCATGCCCACTTCTCCTATCCATTTGCGGAACCCAGGCTGATTCTCCCCGACACTTATGCAGCCATCCCCTCCAGCTTGGCAGCGCCATTGCCCATTATTCCAGATTTGGGCGCCTGCGGCAAAGCAGAAAGCAGGGCAATCGCATTTGCCAATTTCCTCACTGTTGCCACAAGCGAAACTGTGCATGTCGGGCGTCCGCCCTCCCAAAGAGTGCCCCTGCGGGGCACAAATCGGTGCGGCGTGCGCGAATGCTACGCATTCGCTT
>NZ_RXIU01000450.1 GCF_004217665.1 Candidatus Magnetaquicoccus inordinatus
ATCGCCATTTATGTGCATAAAAGCAATCCAATCGATTGGGTATCCACAAAATTTTTGGCTGAGATCTATGGTCAAAAAGGCTTTATGGATAATTGGAACAAATTTGGTTTGAGTGTGCCGGGATGTGTCAACAACAAGGTGCAATTGATCGGACGGCAAGTCAATTCTGGCACCTATGTGTTTTTTCAAGAGAGCATCCTGGGCAGAGATCAGGATTTCAAACAAGAAGAGGACAGCATAGATGTGGGCAATGCCGAGGAGGTGATCGAAGTGGTGGCCAAATCGCCGTGTGCCATTGGTTACAGCAGCTTGGCTCACGACAATCCCAATGTAAAAAAGTTAAACATCTCCCGAGGGACTGGCTCCTCTGTGGTTGCGGCCACAGTGGAGAATGTGATCAATCAGAGCTATCCGCTTGCCCGTCCGTTATACATCTATAGCAACGGCGAGCCCACTGGTCCGTTGCAAGAGTATCTGGAGTGGATCAAGAGTGATGAAGGGCAATGTGTTGCCGTACAAAGCGGATATGCAGCGATTCGCCCGGTCAATTGCCCAAAACCATAACCGCTTTTCTTCGGGATCCAGGAGAGTCGCCTTTCACATTTCCGCACCGTTGCCACAAGCAAAACAGGCAGGTTAGGTATCCACCCTGCCTTGTTTAAGCGTGGCCCGGCCCCTTCTGGGCACAAATTACTGCCCATTCGCTTCTGGTAAAACGTTGCCTGATGTAAAACCCTGCCCGTGCAACCTGCCGCCAGGGGGAGAGATTCTCCTCCTGGCACTGCATAAGAACTGTTTTTGCGTAACTGGCAAAAGAGCCACAGTGCCTCAATGGTGCTGAGCTGCCGCCTTGGCATAGCGCCAATCAGACATCGCCCGCAGGCGGGCGGTACGGGCAGCAAGATAGATGGCTTTGTTGGCAGCAGTATTGGCCGCCAACCAGTTTTGCCAGGCAATCTGCTCGACCTTTTTTGCTATACGAACAATCTCCGCTGTCCATAAAGCGCTATCCGCTGTGATGATTTTCATCCTGCTGCTCCCTTCTCTTTCCTGATCAACCCTTGCATGCAGGAATAGACGGCAGAGGACAACTGCTTTGTCGCACAAAAAACAGAACCGCTATAAAGAAGGGATCTCCCCTCCTCGACCAAGTGGCTCGTTCTGCTCCAATGCAGCCAGGCATTGCCATAGTTGTTGTTTCAGACTCCCACCCTGATACAGATAGCCTTTGATGCCAGCCCTTTGCGCCGCCTGCAGGTCAGTATGCCGATCACCCAGCAACAATGAACGCTCCCGATCAATCTCCCATTCGGCAATTGCCTGCTCCAACATTCCCGGCTGCGGTTTACGGCACAAACACTCCTGGCGA
>NZ_RXIU01000451.1 GCF_004217665.1 Candidatus Magnetaquicoccus inordinatus
TGACTATTGTAGAGTTTTTTGATCCTGCTTGTACAACCTGTGCGGAGTTTTATCCGCTGGTAACACAGTTGCTGGCACAATATCCGGGCAAGGTGAAGGTGGAGATGCGCTATGCTCCACTGCATAGCGGTTCCGATCAGGTGGTGGCAATGCTGGAGGCGGCGCATCGGCAAGGCAAGTTTTGGCAGGCTTTGGAGCTGCTGTTTGCCAACCAGAGGCGCTGGGTGATCGAGCATAAATCGCAACCGAACCGTGCGCGTGCCCTTCTGGAAACTCTGGAGTTGGATCGGCAACGCTTTGCCGAAGATCTCAACCGACCAGAGGTGCTGCAAGTGGTGCAGCAGGATGTTTTGGATGGACAACGTCTGGCAGTGCGGGCTACCCCAGAATTTTTTGTCAATGGTCGCCCCATGCCCAGCTTTGGCTATGAGCAGTTAAGCACGTTGCTCAAAGAGGCGGTGGCTGCCGCATATTGAGCACCCCCTTTCTCTGCAGCAAGCTGGGCACGCAAAAGGGGTGCGGGCGCTTCTGTATTATTGGCTGCTGGGGTGCAGCAAGCGCAGCAATGGCTGAACAGAGAGGCATGGTGCACTGTCGCAGCACAAAAAAAGTGCTGAATGACTGATTATAAGGCGGCAGTTTTTGATGTTTGCATATTTTATTAGCAGATATTGCGTGCACGCAGCCTCATCTTTATTCGTTCTGGTCGCAAGCTGGAAGGGGAGCAGAGCGGATTGTCGGTGCTGTTCCCTTCTCTATTTTGTGAATTTTATTCATATATCTTTACTGTTGTTCCTGAAAAACTCTTCCCCATAGCCGCGACAAAGAGTGCGCTTGCTTCTTTCAGTTGCCAAAAAAATGGACGACCGGTGGTTGGCATAGCCTCTGCAGTACAGAGTGCAACCAGAGGGATCCCCTCATTTTTCAAATAAGCCACTATGGGAGCCTGTTTATGTTAAGACGGAAATTCTTGCGACTGTTGCCAATGGCTGCAGCTTCCCTCACTTTAGGGTTGTGGGCCGCGCCCTCCACAACGTGGGCCGAGGAAACCATCAAGGTAGGTATTCTGCATTCACTCTCCGGTACCATGGCCATTTCGGAAACCGCCTTGAAAGAGACGGCTTTGATGACAATCGAGCAGATCAATGCCCAAGGGGGAGTCATGGGCAAAAAGTTGCAAGCTGTGGTGGTGGATCCCGCTTCCAACTGGCCGCTGTTTGCTGAAAAGGCCCGGCAACTGTTGACACAAGACAAGGTGGCGGTGGTCTTTGGCTGCTGGACTTCGGTATCGCGCAAATCGGTGTTGCCTGTTTTCAAAGAGCTGAACGGCTTGCTCTTCTATCCGGTACAATATGAGGGCGAAG
>NZ_RXIU01000452.1 GCF_004217665.1 Candidatus Magnetaquicoccus inordinatus
GCCTGGAGTGAAGCCTTTGCCCATGTGATAGCCTCTGCGCAACAGTTGCTCCAGGCCCTGCCGCAACATCCGCTCAATCTGCCAGTCGAAAACGATCTGCCTTTTGATAGCCAGGAGCTGTTGCAACTGTTGAACGAACTGCTGCCGCATGTAGAAAAGAGACGACCGAAAAATTGCGAAGCAATATTGACGCAACTGCTTGGCATGCGCTGCCCAGCCGATCTCAGCTCGGAAATCGGTAAATTGGCACAACTGATTCAAACCTATGAGATGAAGGGAGCGATGCAGTTGTTGCAGCAATTGCGGCAGCGTTTGACCCCGCGTGCAGCGGAGAGTGCTCCAGAAGGGAGCATGCCCGCAGTATAGAGGAAACAGGCTGTTTGTTCGGCAAAGCCTCTTCTGCCTGTAATCCTCCCCAACTGCGAGAGTTTTAGCGGGCAACCATTGGTCCAATCCGCTTGCCAGCCAGGATATGCACATGGATATGGTAGACCTCCTGGCCACCATCGCCATGGGTGTTGATGATGGTTCGATAACCGGCTTCGGCAACACCTGACAGGCGTGCCAACTGGTGCCTGTCTCAACAAACCGGTGCAGATCTCCACCTTGTTCGATACGGTGATGCAGTTGTTTGGCAAACAGGTAGGTTTGCCGTTGACGGTGACCAGACGTACTGCCACCTTGGCACAACCGAATCAAAGCATTGTCGGAGCACGGGTGTTGGCAGTGGAGGATAATGAGGTCAATCAACAGGTCATCGAAGCATTGTTGCAGATGGCCGGAGTGCAAGTGGAGTTGGCTGACAACGGCCATCAAGCGGTGGAGATGGCCAGCAGTGGTCGCTTTGAGCTGATTTTAATGGATCTGCAGTTGCCGATTTTGGATGGTCTGCAGGCTACCCGTCTGATTCGCGCTCTGCCGCAAGGAAAAAATATACCGATTGTTGCGGTCACTGCCGATGTGATGGTGCAGGATCTGGCACGCTGCTGGGAAGCCGGAATGGATGATCATATCGCCAAACCGATCGATCCCAACAAGCTGTTTCTGGCGTTGAACAAATGGATCAAGAGCAAAGAGCGCGATACTTTTGCAACCGAAAAAAACAGGGTTGCAGCCATTGCCCTTCCCGCAACCACCAACCCTCTTAAATCACCAGCGTTCCCTGCAGTTGCCGGATTGCATCTGCAGACCGGTTTGGCACATACCGCCGGTGATTTGCGTCTCTACCGTGCACTCCTGGAACGTTTTCTCACCCACCATGCCGACAATGTCCGTGATATTCAAAAAGCTGTGGAAAAGGGGGATATTGCTCTGGCCAAACGTCTGGCCCATACCCTGAAGGGGGTTGCCGGAACCCTGGG
>NZ_RXIU01000453.1 GCF_004217665.1 Candidatus Magnetaquicoccus inordinatus
CGAACAGGCAGATAGAACATGGAAATTCCTGATCAGATAGCCAAAAAGGCCAGACAGTTTTTCCTGAGCTTCTTCCAGAAGCTGTCCGACGATATGAATACGCTCGTCGATGCCCCGGTGGAGTGCACCCTCACTGAGGTCAATCTCCTCCGTGGTGAGGACGATCTGGGCTTTTTGTTTGATTCTGAATACAGCTCCTCCTATGCCCTTGAGGATGGGCTACGTTCGGGAAGTATTCATCTGCTCCTGGATGCACCGGCTGCCATCGCCTTGTCTGGCTTGATGATGATGCTGCCCAAGGCGGTGGTGCAGAAAAATGTCAAATCCAGAGAGTATACGGAAGAGATTCAAGAAGGTTTCCATGAAATTGCCAACCAAATCATGGGAAGCCTGAATACCCGCGTTGAAGAAAAAATGGCGGGTGGTCATCTTTTCCTTGATTCGGTCGAACATTTGGGTGGTGGCGGCGCTCTTCCCACATCGCTCAAGGTGGAAAACACCTATCTGGACATTGGCATGGAGAT
Source organism: Candidatus Magnetaquicoccus inordinatus (assembly GCF_004217665.1). Lineage (GTDB taxonomy): Bacteria > Pseudomonadota > Magnetococcia > Magnetococcales > Magnetaquicoccaceae > Magnetaquicoccus > Magnetaquicoccus inordinatus. The sequence goes on from NZ_RXIU01000453.1 coordinate 525, forward strand.
CAAAGTCTCCGATTTTCGTGCCTCCCCAGCCCATTGGTTGGTCTCCAGGAGCTTTGCCAATAGCCTCCTGAAAATAGAAATGCCGGGAACACCGGAAGAGTTGGCTGCAGATGCTCCCAAAGAGACAGCTCCTCCTGCCACTCCGCCCCCTGCCCCGGTTCGTGCCCCAGATGATTATGAGTTTGATCTCAGTGCTGCAGGTGTTTTGGCTCGCAGTACGGCTGAATCGTTGCCTGCCCCCGATGAACCGGGTGGAATTCGAGTGGTAATGACTTTGCCTCCCTTTCTGCTCAATGAAGCAGCACCTGTCAGTGATGCGGTCGATGCCATGTTTCCTGATGGACAGCGCATACTTGGCGTCGAAAGCCAGGGCATTCTGGTTCGAGTGGTCAGCCAGGGTGACGTGCGCAAGGTCATGGGTGCCTTTTATGGATCCAAAGCGGTTACACCACAAGAACGGGCCTTGTTGAGTCAGGCCATTGGCAAACTCAACGAACGGCAAAGAATGGTCACCATTCCAGCTCGTGGCTCCATTGATCAAGCAGCAGACCTGCTCAAACAAAACAACCTCTTTGCCCTGCCGGTCATTACCGATGGCGGCAATTTGCGTGGCTTTGTACCAGCTTATTCGTTGTTGGAATATTATCGGAAAAAGGCTGGTTGAAGCGCATAGGCTGTTGTACAGCGCACACAACTGTGCTGCCTGTCATCGCAGCAAAAACTCGTAATTATTCAGGTTCGCGCTGGCTCTCCCTCTCTACCCCCATGGGGATGCTGTGGGCATTGGCGCAAAAAATGCGCGCCAATGCCCACAGCTTGCTTCCATTAGGCG
>NZ_RXIU01000454.1 GCF_004217665.1 Candidatus Magnetaquicoccus inordinatus
GACCAACTCACCCTGGGAGTTGATGGCAAAGGAGCCATCCCGTGTATAACGGCGCCCTTGCGGGGTATTCAAAACAAAAAAACCTTCACCTTCAATAGCCACATCCAATGGATTGCCGGTGCTGTTCAAGGCTCCCTGGCTGACATTGACATGGGTACCATCGGCGCGGGGATAGGTCATGCTGTAGGCATTGGTGGCCGGACTGCTGAAAGGAAAGGGAATATATTTGGGACCGGTCAAGCCCATGAAGGAGTCACCAGGCAAAGGAAACTGTGCTGCTCCTGGCTTGGTCATGTAGGAGTCGAAGGTGATCTCATCCTCTTTGAAGCCGGCAGTGGTGCTGTTGGCCAGATTGTTGGCCAAAACATCCATACGCAAACTTGCCCGCATCGCGCCATTGACTGCTGCATATAATCCGCTATCCATCCCACCATCTCCTGCTGAAGGTCCAAACTCTCCCATCGGGTAGCAACCGGCATGCCACAGCCCGCCATGCCCTGCCCCAAACGGCGGAAAACCGCCACAATCAAGGGGAGAAAACACATGGTTAACTTATTGTTTTATATCTGAATTATCTAACAAAACAGACCCTCGCAAACCCTCATACAAAAACGATAAAAACCTCTTTTGCCACAGTCAACCCCCTGTTCAGCAGAGCAAAGAGACAGAGAGGAACTTTGTACCGGTAGAAAAGAGAAGCGAGTATCGGCAATTTTTTCCCCATTGAAGCGGAGGAACCGCTCGTGCCACAATGCCGGCCTTCGTAAAGTGTGCAGCGAGGCAAGAGAATGGCAAAAATGGAAGAGACAGAGGGGGTCGGAACAGCCATGCAGGCTTTGGTGGCACTGATGGCCCGTCTGCGTGGCGCCCAAGGCTGCCCGTGGGACAAGGAGCAGAGTTGGCGCTCTCTGGTCCCCTATACCATCGAGGAGGCTTATGAGGTCGCCGAAGCGGTAGAGACCGGACAGGTATCTGCTCTGCGTGATGAGCTGGGAGATCTCTTGTTCCATGTGGTCTTTTACAGCCGCATTGCCGAAGAACAGGGTGATTTTTCACTGCAGGAGGTGATCGAATGGGTAGTGGAAAAGATGACCCGGCGCCATCCTCATGTCTTTGCCAGCCCGGAGGGAGACTCTTTGCTGGCCACAGAGGTGCCTGGACGCTGGGAGGAGATAAAACGCCAGGAGAAGAGCCGTCTGCGTCAGCAGCAGGGAGAGTCTGGTCCAGCCTCGCTGTTTGACGATGTGCACAGCCGCCTGCCCGCTTTACTATGGGCAGCCAAGGTGCAACGCAAAATGGGGCAGATCGGTTTTGATTGGCCCGATGTACACGGTGTACTGCGCAAAGTACATGAAG
>NZ_RXIU01000455.1 GCF_004217665.1 Candidatus Magnetaquicoccus inordinatus
CACCGCTCCTACCGGCACCTCTTCTTCTGTGCCGGCCTGGGCTGCAGCCAGCAGTGCCAAAAGCAGGGCGGCCTGATCGGGATGCAGGAGAGTCGGAAGTGCGCCACTCTCTTCCATGCTGATTAATCGCGCAGCTCTGGCCCTTCCATCGCCTCATCCTGAGGTTCTGGCAGCGAGCTGGCTGGGGTCGAAGGGATCCTTTTGCGCGCTGCGGCTCCGGCAGCTTGCGCCCCTTTGCCTGGAGTGGGGGCAGGAGCCGGAGGCTCTACCTTGCCGAGAAAGGTCAGATCAAAGCGCGGATGATCCCAGGCGGTTTGTGCTGAATCGCGTTCAAACAGCCACCCTTCATGCAGTGGCTGACCATTATTATCTTCCAAGGTGACCCAGACAGCCGGATTGATATAACCGTCGGGTCCATGTCCCGGACGTCCCTCTTGAATCACCAGATCATTGACAAAGGCCATGGGATAGAGGGCACCCCCCCAGGGAGCGATGACCCGTTTGCCGACCGGCGCTTCCAGACGATGAATCTTTAAGGTGCGCTTGTCGAGCACCATAAAGCGGAGTGGTGTTCCTTTATTGGGGTCAAGCATACTGGCAGTTGGTTTGGCGCGATTGTTAATCACATGTGGGGAGAGAGGCAGGCGATCTTTATCGCGCACCTCAAGAGCCAAAAAGGTGGATTCCTGACGCCCCTCTGGTTGACAGGCGGCAAGAAAAGCACAGGAGAACAGCAGGATGGCTGTAGTGGATACATTAGTGAAAATTGGTGAATTTGACGCTGGTGGAATGTCAGGGATAAAAGATCGACACACGGGAGCGACTCTGAAAAAAGGCACCTGCGAACAGGCGAAAGGTTACGGGAAGTCATGCAAGCAGCGGCGAACAGATGAAGCAAACGACTGCGCGACGCAAGCGGCAGGATTATGGTTTAATTATCTTCTCGCCTATCTGCTTGAAATATTTCGTCACTCACTTGCCATGAACCTGTTGTCTGGCCGATGGGTAACGCGGAAAACACCAGCTTGGAGTGGCGGAGAGAGAGGGATTCGAACCCTCGGTACCCTAACGGATACAACACCTTAGCAGGGTGCCGCCTTCAGCCAGCTCGGCCATCTCTCCATGCGCCCAGAATGCCAATAAAGCGTCATCTTGTCAACCCCGACAAATTATGGGTATGTATTTTTTCTTGTAAGCCAGAAAAAATGGGCTCTGCCAGGGGAGGGAAAGAAGAGGTTGAAATATTAATTACTCATTGAATTTATTGATAAATACTAACATTCCCATTTTTGGGTGTTGCCCTTCTATCTTGCCATACAATCTCACCCTAATCAGTGCGATTGAAACTTGGCACTG
>NZ_RXIU01000456.1 GCF_004217665.1 Candidatus Magnetaquicoccus inordinatus
GCTTAAGCATTCGCTTTTGTGAAACGCCGCACATTACCAGCAGGGTTTTGCCCTGCACCCACCAGGAGGAGATAATCCCCTCCTGGACCTCCATAATAATTTTCTGATTTTCAAATGCGATTGCCCTGTTATAACAAGCCTAGTAAATTGGTTGCAGGTAGGCTATAAAGTTAGATCGGTTCACTGTGTGGTGAACCGGGTGGCTAGAGAAGAGGCTCCACAAAACAGAGTGGACTGGAACAAAAAAGAAGGAGTAACGCGGTGCAAAGAACATTTCAACCCAGCAGAATTCGGCGCAGCCGGAATCATGGTTTTCGGGCACGCATGGCGACAGCCAATGGTCGGCAAGTTTTGTCACGTCGGCGGGCCAAAGGGCGCAAACGTCTGATCGTTGTCTGATTGACACGGGCCTTGAGTGGTAAAGAGTGCTCCACGCTCTCCGTTGATACTGCTGCGGAGAGCGCTGTCCCGATGCAGCGAAAGGAAATTTTTCCAAAATCGCTGCGCATTCTGGATGGAACAGAGTTTAAAAAAATAACCTCCTCCGGGCGCAAGCTTGGAGGGCGTTTTTTTTTGTTGTTTGCTCGGCGCACAGAGTATGACAGGTCGCGGTTAGGCATTACAGTCAGTCGCAAGGTGGGCAACGCGGTGGTACGCAATCGTGTCAAGCGGCAGATACGGGAGTTTTTCCGGCGCCAGCGGCCATCTCTGTTGAGTGGGTATGATTGGGTAGTAATTGCCCGTGCACATGCCGGAATATCTGCGGATGCGCTCTTGCGTCAGGACTTACACAAATTGTTTGCGGGATTTTCTCAGTAAACATGCTCTGTGAGCGCACTTCATGCCAGTAAACAAGACAGCTTGGGCGTGTAACACATTGATAGTGGATCAACAGGCACAGTGATCAAACACCTATTGATTGGCTTGATACACCTCTATCGCTATTTACTGTCGCCCATACTACCGAGGAGCTGTCGTTTTTTTCCCAGTTGTTCTGAATATGCCCTGGAGGCGGTGCAACGCTATGGAGGTTGGCGTGGAGGATGGCTGGCAGTCAAGCGGCTTCTGCGCTGTCATCCATTTCATCCCGGAGGCTTTGATCCGCTTCCTTAAGGCAGGGTTCCTGATTTTATTGCATAGACAAGGATATATTTATGGACCGGCGCACCACCTTGGCCCTCACACTCGCTTTATTATTGTTAATGGTTTACCAGACCTATATGTCCATCCGTTTTCCGGAACAGGGTCAGCAAACCGAACAGAGTACCAGTAAACCGGAAGCAACCACCACTCCCACTGCAGAAGCAAAAGTGCCGGATGGTAAAGGTACGCCGGTCAGCAATGTCCAGGTTGGC
>NZ_RXIU01000457.1 GCF_004217665.1 Candidatus Magnetaquicoccus inordinatus
CCCTGGACCCCATATAAAGTTGATATCATTCCATTATGTTAGCGCATATGGGGCTTCGTCCCTGGACCCCATATAAATTATTTGAAATTGGTAATTTATTGTATTTTATGTGCTGTAATATTTTTGGGTAGTGTTCGTTTTACGCTGCCCTACTCCCGCCCCCGCCCCAAATAGGTATCCAACATCGCCCGCAACGGCGCCAGAAACACCGGCTTGCTCAAAAAATCATCCATGCCCGCCGCTGCACCATTCTGCCGGCTCTCCTCGGTCACATCCGCCGTAAACGCAATGATCGGGATCGGAACCCGCCCCCGCTCCTGCTCCCAGGCCCGAATCGCCCGACTGGCTTGATACCCATCCATCACGCTGTTGGACGGCGGAGAGTGGGTTATTGAAGACCACGACGGCGGCGTTGCAGGCCTGGATTTCGGCGGCCAGTTCGGTGACGGAGCCGCTACCCAGGTAGGTTGCGGGAATGGCGCGGCGGGCGGAGTAGAGGCGGCTGCCGACCACTTCCAAGCCAGCACCGCGAGCCAGGTGGTCCAGTTCGGCGGCCAGCAATTCGGCGTATTCCCGATCCCGGTGGGGTGGGATGATTTGAATCAGGAAGCCGCGATCGGGTGGGGTAGCGGTGTCCAGGAGGGTGCGGCTGGTCATGATGTTTCCAGTAACAGTAGACAAACAATTGATAAATTGATAGAAAACCTCCCTATGATTCCCGAATCATACCAATCGCACGATGATTATGGGGTCAAGGGGAGATTATCTCCCCTTGTGGGAGTCCAGAGGGCGAAGCCCTTTGGCGGGTTGCAAGGGCGGAGCCCTTGCATGAATGCGCGCTTTTACCAAAGCCAATTTGCGCAGCAAATTGGCGCCGCGCGCACAAGACCCGCCCCGCAGGGGCGGACTCCTGGAGGGCGGAGCCCGACCGAGACCTGGCCAAGATCAGCACGCTTCGGAGTGTGCAAACGGTTTTTCGTGTCGCTTGACAGCGCACGTCAACGTTGCCCCATTCTCTCCCAACGCTTTACAGTTCCGCCCGGTGTGGGTCGGGCTGCCGCCCTCCAGGAGTCTGCCCCTGCGGGGCAGGTTTGGTGTGCGCTACGCACATTTTCTGCGAAAATGTGCTCTTTGTAAGCGCACTTGCATGCAGGGACTCCGTCCCTGCACCCTGCCAGAGGGCTTCGCCCTCTGGACTCCCACCAGGGGAGATAATCTCCCCTGGACCCCATATAAAGTTGATATCATTCCATTATGTTAGCGCATATGGGGCTTCGTCCCTGGACCCCATATAAAGTTGATATCATTCCATTATGTTAGCGCATATGGGGCTTCGTCCCTGGACCCCATATAAA
>NZ_RXIU01000458.1 GCF_004217665.1 Candidatus Magnetaquicoccus inordinatus
ATGGCTGACATCGTGGCTGGCAAAATCAACCAGATCGTCGTCTACAAAATTGACCGGCTCACCCGCTCCCTGATGGATTTCGCGAAGCTGGTTGAGGTGTTTGACAAGCACGGCGTCACCTTCTCCAGCATAACACAACAGTTTAGCACGACAACATCTATGGGACGACTCACCCTGAACATGCTGCTCTCCTTCGCGCAGTACGAACGCGAGATTTCAGCCGAGCGCATCCGCGACAAGTTCGCCGCATCCAAACGGAAAGGTATGTGGATGGGTGGCCACCCTCCTCTCGGCTACATCGTCCAGGAACGCAAACTGGTGATCCACCCCACCGAGTCGGAGACGGTGCGCACCATCTTCCGCCGCTTCATCGAAACCAGCTCCGTTACCCAGTTCATCGACGAACTGGCCGAGTCGGGTGCGGTTGGTAAAAACGGCCTGCCGCTCGACAAGGGTGCCATCTACCGTATTCTCGGCCACCACGTCTACGTCGGCGAAATTGCCTATCAAGGCGAGATCTACGCCGGTGAGCATCAGGCGATCATCGATCGCGCCACCTGGGACGCTGCTCGCACCACGCTGGCCAACCATACCCCAGAACGGATGCGCCATAAACGGATTGAGTCGCCTGCACCCCTGAAAGGCATCATCCGCTGCTCATACTGCGATCGCGCCATGAAGCCGACATACACCCGCAAGGCTGGAAAATTGTACCGATATTACACCTGCCAAGGCGCCGACAAAGGCGGCACCCCTGCTCCCTGCCCGCTGCGCAACGTGTCGGCTGGCGAAGTTGAAAAGACCGTTTTGAACCAAGTGCGTGGCCTGCTTGGAACTCCAGAGGTCATGGTCAGAACCTTCAAGGCCATGGATGGCATCGATGACAGCGTCTCGGAGAGCAAGGTGATGGACTCCCTGCGCAACCTGGGAAGCCTCTGGGATGAGTTGTTCCCCATGGAGCAATCCCGCCTGATGCAACTGCTGGTTGGCAGGGTGAATGTCAGCCGCCAGGGCATCGATGTAACCATGCGCTCTGGTGGACTGAAGAGCCTGATGACGGAACTCGAATAGAATGGAGATTGGCATGAAAGCAACCATGAGCAGCGATGGGGAATTCATGACCGTGCGCATCCCCATGCGTGTCAAACAAGGTAAAGTCCGAGCAAAAATCATTTTGCCGCCGGATGCCCCAGACTGGGCACCGCCACCACCGACACCGCACCAGGCAATTCTCAAGGCGTTGGGTCGTGCCCGCCGCTGGTCCAAAATGATCCAGTCCGGCCAAGTCAAGAGCATGAAGGAACTGGCCGAACGGGAGCAAATGAACGACTCCTACATCTCCCGGATCCTGCGC
>NZ_RXIU01000459.1 GCF_004217665.1 Candidatus Magnetaquicoccus inordinatus
TCCAAGGTTCACCTCTCCATCGACAAAACTTACCGCCGCGCCTTGGCCGCTTTGTACAATATCGAGGATTCGGTAAAATCCTTGCAATCCGACGCTCCTGGCGCCAAAGAAGAGGCGATGAAAAAGATTGTCGATATTCTCAAACGTCGTGAGATCTATCGCCACATCCATCTCTGTGGACGGCAAATTGCTGACGCCGGCACCGTCTTGCACGGTGTGGTTGTGCAACTGAGCTAAAAAACCATTTTTCTCTCTCGCCGGTGCCGCCCTTGGGCGGCACCGGCTTTTCCACGCCATCATGGGCCTACTCTGGCAATGTCGCACATTCTCATCATCGATGACGAACCAGAACTGCTGACCGTCCTGGAATATAATCTGCGCCGCGAAGGCTATCAAACCCAGGCGTTTCAAAGCGGAGAGGAGGGTTTGCAATGGGCCCTGCAGCATGAGACCCCTCTTCTGGCCCTCTTGGATGTCATGCTGCCTGGCATCTCTGGCGTCGAGGTCTGCTATCGACTGCGTGCCAATGACAGAACCAGACAGATGCCCATCATCTTTCTCAGCGCCAAAGGCAATGAAATCGATCGGGTGATTGGTTTTGAGCTGGGTGCTGATGATTATGTGGTCAAACCCTTCAATGTGCGCGAACTGTTACTGCGCATTCGTGCCATCCTCCGTCGTGGCGCCCCGGCACCACAAAGCGAAACCACACACCTGCTGCTCTGCGAAGAGATCCGTCTCGATAAAAAGCGCCACCAATTGTGGGTCAACGAACAAGAGGTGGCCCTGACCAGTATCGAATTTAATCTTCTGTCTGTCCTTTTGGCCAAACAGGGCTATATCCAATCCAGAGAAAATCTGCTGGCCGAAGCTTGGGGTGACCATGCCACGGTGCATGTGCGTACTGTCGATGTCAACATCAAACGTCTGCGAGAAAAGTTGGGCAGTGCCGGTCATCGGCTGGAGACCATTCGTGGCATAGGCTATCGCATGCGCTGCCGGGGAGTTTCGGCAAAAGAGGGATAAGCCCGACCAATGAGGGCGCCTCGGCAAAAAAGGGATAGAGCCACATATGTTGTCACTATTCGGGTTGGTGCTGGCTCGCCAAATCTACCCGGTTTGCGATGACTCGCCAGCTCTACCCCCATGGGGATGCTGTGCGGATTGGCGCAAAAAAACGCGCCAATCCGCACAGCTTGCTTCCATTAGGCGCGCCGCGCCGACGCAAAAAGCGCTCGGCTTGTTGTGAAAAGCGCGCCAAAAGCACAAAACAAAACCCCAGAGGCTCCGCCTCTGGACTCCGCCAGGGAGGTGCCCTCCCTGGACCCGCAGTTGTTTTGGGTGGTGAAT
>NZ_RXIU01000046.1 GCF_004217665.1 Candidatus Magnetaquicoccus inordinatus
CCAGGAGGAGATAATCTCCTCCTGGACCTCCATAATAATTTTTTCTGGACAGCAGGTTTGCTTTAAGCAGCAAGCTGGCAGGCAGCAACTGCGGCAGCAAAGTCCAAACGACCATCATAGAGCGCTTTGCCGGTAATTATGCCGGAGATGCGTCCGCCATTGGCATAGGGACCGGGATTTTCCATGACCTTTTGCACATCGGCCAAAGAGGAGATGCCGCCAGAGAGGATAATGGGGGTGGTCACCGCCTCAGCCAGGGCACGGGTAGCAACAATATTGGGCCCTTGCAGAGCCCCATCACGGGCGATGTCGGTAAAGATAATCTCGGCGACACCAACCTCCATAAAGCGTTGAGCCAGTTCAACGGCGCGGATATTGGTCACTTCTGCCCAACCTTGTACGGCGACCCAGCCATCGCGGGCATCGATACCCACCAAAATCTGTCCCGGAAAGAGACGACAAGCCTCTTGCACCAGTTGCGGATCACGGCAGGCAATGGTGCCCAGAATGACGCGCTGGATGCCCAGGTTGAGATAGTGTTCCATGGTTGCCAGAGTGCGGATCCCCCCGCCCAGTTGTACCGGGATGCTGAGGGCCTTTAATATGGCGGCAATGGCGTTGTCGTTGACAGGTTGTCCGGCAAAGGCACCATTCAAATCAACCACATGCAGTCGCTGCGCTCCTGCATCCTGCCAATGGCGGGCCATGGCACCGGGATCATCGGAGTAGACGGTATGTTGGTTCATGTCGCCTTGAAACAGGCGTACACATTGACCATCCTTCAGGTCGATGGCAGGAATGATCAGCACGGCTTAAGGTCTCCATTGGGTAAAGTGGTGCAACAGGCGCAAACCATAGCGTTGACTCTTTTCCGGGTGAAACTGGGTGGCAAAGAGGTTGTCGCGCGCGATGGCCGCCGTAAAGGGGATGCCATATTCGGCACTGCCCGCAATCAGTTGCGGATCTTGCGGGCAGCCATGGTAGGAGTGCACAAAATAAAAATGGCTGCCATCGGGAATATCTTTCCAGAGGGGGTGTGCTTGTGTCTGCTGCACCTGATTCCAACCCATATGCGGCACCTTCAGATGCCGACTGGCATCTTCAGGGTCGCGCATGTCGGTAGCAAAACGGACCACTGAGCCAGCAAAGAGATCCAGGCCGGGGTGTACACCATATTCATGGCCTTCACTGAAGAGCAACTGCATGCCAACACAGATGCCAAGAAAAGGTTTGCCGGCTTGGATATGCTCCAGCAGGGGGGGGAGGAGGCCGCTTTCGCTGAGGTTGCGATGGCAATCGGCAAAGGCGCCCACGCCAGGCAGAACCAGATGTGAGGCCTGTTTCAGCTCCTCTGCCTGCTGGCTGATGCGCACCTCTGCGCCAACCGTTTCCAGAGCTTTGGCGACTGAGCGCAGATTGCCAGAACCGTAATCGATAACGATGACCATGGCCAGATACCGGAGGAGGGGTTAGCTGTCGGAGAGAATACCTTTGGTGCTGGGAACCAATTGGCCGCGTCGTGGATCCTGAACACAGGCACGGCGCAGGGCCAGGGCCAAGGCTTTGAAGCAGGATTCGATTTTATGATGATCGTTGCTGCCATAGAGATTGGCCACATGGATGGTGGAGCGACTGTGATTGGCAAAAGCAGTAAACCATTCACGAAACAGTTCGGTATCAAACTGGCCGATTTTACTGTTTTTGAACTCCACTTGCCAGACCAGGGTTGCCCGGTTGGAGAGATCGATGACCACCCGGGAGAGCGCTTCATCCAAAGGGATGGTCGCCGAACCAAAACGGGCAATGCCTCTTTTATCGCCCAGAGCCTGACGAAAGGCTTCACCAAGGGTGATGCCTACATCTTCAACCGTGTGATGATCATCGATATGGGTATCGCCACGAGCCGTTATTTCGATATCGAATAGCCCATGACGCGCCAATTGATCCAGCATATGGTCGAGAAAGGGTGAGCCGGTATCGATGGAAGAGAGGCCGTTGCCATCCAGATTGACGGTGGCGCGTACCTCGGTTTCCTGGGTTTTGCGTTCCACATGGGCAGTACGCATCATGATGCGCTCTCCAGACGGCAATCAACGCTGTATTGATGGGCAGTCAAACTTTCACGATTGGCCAGTCGGGAGGCGATTGGGCCAATTTGTTGCAAAGCAGAGAGCGGACCACCCAGCAGACTGGAACGTTTAATAAAATCATAGACGCCGAGCGGGCTGGAAAAACGGGCGGTGCCGCTGGTGGGCAGAACATGATTGGGGCCAGCCACATAGTCGCCAATGGCTTCCGGGGTATAGCGACCAAGGAAAATGGCCCCGGCATTGTGGATCATCGGCAGCGCCGCTTCGGGATCGGCCAAAGAGAGCTCCAAATGTTCGGGAGCTGCTTGCGAAGCCAATTGACAGGCGGTTGGCAAATCCGGGACAGTGATCAAGGCGCCGCGATTGGCCAAGGCGATGCGGCAGATGGCCTGACGACTCAATTTTTGCAACAGGCGGTGCAGTTGCTCTTCTACGGCATCGGCCAGCGACTGCGAATCGGTGATCAAAATTGCTTGTGCGGACTCATCATGTTCGGCTTGCGAGAGCAGATCCGCGGCCAACCATTCCGGGTTGCTCTCCTGATCGGCAATCACCAATATTTCCGAAGGGCCGGCAATCATATCAATGCCAACCTGACCAAACACCTGCCTTTTGGCTGTGGCGACATAGATATTGCCCGGACCAACAATTTTATCCACTCTTGGGATGCTTTGCGTGCCATAGGCTAAAGCGGCTACAGCCTGGGCGCCACCGACGCGAAAGATGCGTTGCACTCCAGAAACCCGAGCTGCGGCCAAGACCAACGGATTGATCGTGCCATCCGGGGTAGGGACCACCATGATCAACTCCTGGACGCCAGCCACCTGTGCGGGAATGGCATTCATCAGGACTGAAGAGGGATAGCTGGCCAAACCACCTGGTACATAGAGACCGGCGCGTTCGATTGCGGTCAAACGTTGTCCCAACTGCATGCCGGTGGCATCTTGAAAACGTTGGATGCCCATGGCAGGCATTTGCCAGAGATGGTAGGCGCGGATCCGTTCAGCCGCCGCTTGCAAAGCCTCCATATCGCCTGTGGGCAGTTGTTGGCAGGCGGTATCAATCTCTTGTTCAGAAAAGGCCAACTGCTCTTTGTGCAACAGGATGCGATCAAACTGTTGGGTCAAGCGGATCAGCGCTGCATCCCCCTCCTGGCGAACCTGATGGATGATGTCGGCCACACGTTGTTCCACATCCAGGATACGTTCGCTGTCCCATTGCAACAGGCGCTGGTAACGAGCTTGAAAATCGGCTTGCCGGCTGTCCAAGCGGGCAATCAAATGGCTGTTCATGGTCGGTTCCAGATGTACTCTTTGGCTCTTGATAAGAACTGGTTCTAGCCGCTGACCCGTTGGATATTGGCACCCAGGGCCAACAACTTTTCTTCGATACGCTCATAGCCGCGATCGATATGATAGATGCGAGAGATGACGGTTTCGCCTTCGGCAGCCAAGCCAGCCAGCACCAAAGAGGCGGAGGCGCGCAGGTCGGTGGCCATTACTGGAGCACCATGCAGTTTGCTCAAACCGCGCACATGGGCCACGTTACCGAGTATCTGAATATCCGCTCCCAGTCGCTGCAGTTCCGAGACGTGCATAAAGCGGTTTTCAAAGATATTTTCGGTGATGCTGCTGGCGCCTTCAGCGATGCAGTTGAGAACCAGCATTTGTGCTTGCACATCGGTGGGGAAGCCGGGATAGGGGGCGGTTTCCAGGTTGACCCCTTGCAGGCGACCGCTGCAGCGCACGCGCATGCTTTCCCGGCTGGGATCATCTTCCAGGATCAGGCCGGCCTCTTGCAGTTTACGGATGGGCAAGGCCAAAAATTCGCCGCTGGTACCGGTCAGGATCACATCGCCACCGGTGACAGCGGCAGCGATCATAAAGGTAGCGGTTTCGATGCGGTCAGGCATGATACGATGGCGGGTACCATGCAGGGTATCGACGCCATCGATGATGATGGTAGAGGTGCCGGCTCCTTGGATGCGGGCGCCCATTTTGGTCAAAAAGTTGGCCAAGTCAACCACTTCTGGCTCTTTGGCCGCATTTTCCAGGAAGGTGCGTCCTTTGGCCAGGGTTGCAGCCATCAGCAGGTTTTCGGTTCCGGTGACGGTTACCGGATCCATATGGATGCGGGCGCCATGCAGACGTTTGGCACGGGCATGGATAAAGCCGCCGCTGAGGGTGATATCGGCACCCATGGCGCGCAGGCCTTCGATATGCAGATTTACCGGCCGTGATCCAATGGCGCAGCCTCCGGGCAGCGAGACATCGGCGTGGCCATAGCGAGCCAGCAGCGGTCCCATCACCAGGATGGAGGCGCGCATGGTGCTCACCAGGTCATAGGGGGCGAGAAAGTTGTTGATCTGGCAGTTATCGATCTCCACGCCCAACCGTTCATCGACGGTAATAGCCGAGCCATGCTGTCCCAGCAGTTCCAGCATGGTGGTCACATCCAGCAGATGCGGGATGTTGGAAAGATGCACCGATTGATCGGTCAGCAGGGTAGCAGCCAAGGCTGGCAAAGTGGCATTCTTGGCGCCGCTGATAGGAATCGTGCCGCTGAGTGGGGTACCGCCCCGAACGATAATTTTATCCATAGTGGCTGCAGGGTACAGCAAAACTCCCTTGCTGGCAAGCTCTTACCCGCAAGGCTTCAGGGTGAGCGTATTTGCAAAACTCTTATGGGTTTTGGAGAGATTGCTGCACACCCCTTTCCCCATGCCCTACATCCGGGTTGAAAAAGCTGTTTTTTGCCTGCAAGAGAGTCTTGGATGATTCCTATCAGTTTGCCTTCAAGCGGGTCACATGTCTGCGCTCATGAGATAGCAAGCTTCTATCATGGTGTGCACTTGTTACCAGATCAGCATCTCGCTTTAGATGGGACAGACCAATTCGCCCAATTTTTGCGTCAGTTTCAGATTTTCCCGATAATCTACCGGGCAATCGATGATCACCACCGTTTGATCGGCGATGGCTTGCCGCAGAATGGGGATCAAATCTTCGCTGCGCTCTACCCGGTAGCCTTTGGCGCCAAAGCTGTGGGCATATTGTACAAAATCAGGATTGGTAAAGCGGATATTGCTTTCCCTGCCAAAATGTTTCATCTGCTTCCACTGAATCAAGCCATAAGCGGCATCATTCCAGATCAGGATGATAATCGGCGTGCCAATGCGCATGGCCGTCTCGATCTCTTGTGAATTCATCAAAAAACCGGCATCACCGGTCACGGCAACCACCGTGCGTTGCGGATGCACCAGTTTGGCGGCAATCGCCCCGGGCACGGCGATGCCCATGGCGGCAAAGCCATTGGAGATAATACAGGTATTGGGACGCTCGGTTTTATACATGCGCGCAATCCACATTTTATGCGCACCTACATCGGAGAGGAGAATATCTTCAGGTTGCAGCACTTCGCGCAAATCCCAAAGAATTTTTTGGGGTTTGACGGGAAAGTCCAGATCGTTGGCTCCTGCGTTCAACTCTTGCACAATGGTTTCACGCAAGGTATGGGCTACACGGCTTTTGTGAAAACGACTCTCTGCGGCGATACCTTTCAGTGACAAGCCGATGTCGCCCACTACACCTACCTCCAATATGTAGTGTTCATCCACTTCCGCGGGAGAGGCGTCAATATGAATAATTTTGCGATCTTTGTCAGAATGCCAAAGATGGGGATGATATTCCACGATGTCAAAGCCGACGCAGATGATGACATCGGCGCGATCAAAGCCACAGGAGACATAATCGTGGGCTTGCAGACCTACAGCACCCAAGGCCAGTTCATGGGAGAAGGGAATCGCCCCTTTGGCCATAAAGGTGGTCGCCACCGGAATGTTTAATTTTTCGGCAAAATCGACCAGCATCGCGCAAGCGTTGGCCCGGATGACGCCATTGCCGGCCATGACAATCGGAAATTCAGCATCGGCAATGATTTGTGCTGCCTGTTTGATCTTTTCTATCGGGGGAGCAGGGATGCTGTGTTGTTGCACTTTCAGGGGCTGTTTATCGACCATCATTTCGGCGATATTTTCTGGAAAATCGATAAAACTGCAGCCTGGTTTTTCCGTTTGTGCCACTTTGAAGGCTTTGCGGACAATTTCCGGAATGGTGTTGGGATCCAAAACCTGAATGCTGTATTTGCTGATTGGACGAAACAGATTGACCAGATCGAGGGCCTGATGGCTCTCTTTATGCAGACGGGTGGTTGCAGCCTGTCCGGCAATGGCGACAACCGGCGCACGGTCCATATTGGCATCGGCAACTCCGGTGACCAAATTGGTGGCACCAGGGCCCAAAGTGGCCAGACAGACACCCGCCTTGCCGGTCAAGCGGCCATAGACGTCGGCCATGAAGGCGGCTCCCTGCTCGTGGCGGACAGTAATAAATTGGATGGGGCTCTCCAGCAGAGCATCCATCAGATCCAGATTTTCCTCTCCCGGTATGCCGAAAATAAATTGAATCCCTTCTTGCTGCAAACATTGGACAAACAGTTCGGCTGCTTTCATGCTGCTTCCTCCAGAGGATGAGAGATATTATTACGTGACAAAACGTGTAGATGGTGCTGGTGACGCGGAGGATGGGAGGGAGCTGGTCAATCTATTACTGTGGGCTCTGTTGACTGCTTTTCTTCGCGCCTGTCTGCTTGATATCTATTATCGTTTGCTTTCCATAGCCTTGTCGCACTCCTTGCTCGTAACGATTTGCTCACAAGATTTTCAGGGGCGGATAACCTGAAAACCAGTATATTCTGCTGGAGGACAATCGTTGCTGTCAATTTTTTCCACACGTGCTCCGGGTGGACCGTGTTGGCACCAGGCAAGCAAGGCGGCAACGGCGCTGGGTGAACCATGCACTTCTACCTCTACCGATCCGTTTGGTAGATTTTTCACCCAGCCCCGCAGCCCCAACTTTTCCGCCTCCTGTTGCGTGGAGACGCGATAAAAGACCCCCTGCACTCGGCCATGGATCAACAGCCTTTTATGGAGCAAGAGATCCTGACTCATCTTCTTAACCCAGCAAATCTTTGGAAACCAGACGCATCCGCTCCATGGCCTTTTGCAAATTTTCCATGGATGTGGCAAAAGAGATGCGCACATAGGGATCCATGCCAAATGCCAAACCAGGCACCAAGGCAATTTGGTGGGTATTCAGCATGAAGGCTGCCAGTTCCATACTGCTCTGCATCACCGTGCCATCGGGGCTTTTGCTGCCGATCAGACCGCCGACATTGGGAAAAACATAAAAAGAGCCTTCCGGGGCCCGGCAACGAATTCCCGGGATTGCATTCAGTGATTCGACAACAAAATTACGCCGTTGGGCAAAGGCTTTCAACATCGGCTTGATCACCTTTTGTGGACCATCCAAGGCGGCAACAGCAGCTCTTTGGGCGATGGATGTGGCATTGGAGGTGCTTTGTGACTGCATTTTGCCCATTGCTTTGATGATTTCGCTGGGGCCAGCCGCATAACCGATGCGCCAACCGGTCATGGAGTAGGTTTTGGAGACACCATGGACAATGACAGTGCGCTCTTTGAGTGCAGGAACCACTTGGGTCAAGGTGACTGCCGTAAAGCCGTCATAGACCAATTTATCATAAATATCATCCACAACCGCCCAGACATGAGGATGGCGTTCGATCACTGCTCCCAGTTGTTGCAGCTCTTCGGCGCTATAGGCGGCACCAGAGGGATTGCTGGGTGAGTTGATCACCACAAAACGGGTTTTCGGGGTGATGGCCGCTTCCAAGGCTTGCGGGGTGATTTTGAATCCGGTCTCCTCTTGCGAGGGCACAAAAACCGGTACACCATCTGCCAACAGCACCATATCCGGGTAGGAGACCCAGTAGGGTACCGGGATGATCACCTCATCACCAGGATTGAGCATGGCCTGCGCCAAATTATAAAAAGCTTGTTTGCCGCCGACGGTTACCACGATTTGGTTAGGCTCAAAGGAGAGCTGATTGTCGCGGGCAAACTTGCCGATGATGGCTTTTTTCAGTTCCGGGATGCCATCAACAGCGGTATATTTAGTAAATCCCTCTTTGAGGGCACGAATGGCCGCTTTTTTGATATGTTTTGGGGTGTCAAAATCGGGTTCTCCAGAACCCAGATCGATCACATCGATGCCTTGCGCTTGCAACTCTTTTGCTTTGGCGGCAATGGCCAGGGTGGGTGAGGGCTTTACCTTTTGAATGCGGTTCGATAAAAGAGCCATGATGTTTTATTTCCCGTACTAGTTTCAAATCATTCCAATATTGGGTGAATCTCCGAACACTGGAGAACATAGCACGTTACATTAAGGAGAATCAAGTTGGTGAACAGACCCTTGCAGATACAACTCTTCAATTCCAAAGGACGGCGCAAAGAGCTGTTACAGTTGCGGGAGCCGGGACGGGTGGGTATCTATGTGTGTGGCGTGACAGTCTATGATCATTGCCATATTGGTCACGCACGGGTCATGGTGGTGTTTGATGTGATCGTCCGCTATCTGCGTGCCTGTGGTCTGCAGGTGACCTATGTGCGCAACTTTACCGATATTGATGATAAAATTATCCAGCGTGCCCAATCCTTGCAGATTTCGATTGGCGAATTGACCGAACGCTATATTGCTGCCTTTCATCAGGATATGGCCGGTTTGGGTGTGGCAGAAGCCGATGTGGAGCCGCGTGCAACCGAGCATTTGCCGGAGATGCAGGCGATGATTGCACGCCTGTTGGCCAATGGTCATGCCTATAGCGATGGCAGGGATGTCTATTATGCGGTGGACCGTTTTCATGCTTATGGCGAGCTCTCTGGTAAACAGCTCAGTGAGCTGCAGGCCGGAGCGCGTGTGGAGGTGGATAGTGGTAAGCGCAATCCTCTGGATTTTGTCTTGTGGAAAGCAGCCAAAGCCGATGAACCCCGTTGGTCATCGCCCTGGGGGGCAGGGCGTCCCGGTTGGCATATCGAATGTTCGGCCATGAGCTGCAAATATCTGGGTGAGGCGTTTGATATTCATGGGGGCGGCATGGATCTGCTGTTTCCCCACCATGAAAATGAGATTGCGCAAACCGAAGGCAGTACCGGTCATCCTTGGGTGCGCTATTGGCTGCATAACGGTTTTGTCAATGTACTCTCCGCCAGCGGCGAACGGGAAAAGATGTCCAAAAGCCTGGGCAACTTTTCCACCATTCGCGATTTGCTGGCGCACTATCCGGGTGAGGTGCTGCGTCTGTTTATTTTGAACAGCCACTACCGTTCACCACTGGATTTTTCGGGAGAGCTGCTGGAGGCGGCACGTCATGGCATGGATCGTCTATACAGCGCCTTGGCAACTGCCAAACAGCTTTTGGGAGAGTTGCCGCATGTCTCGTTGCAGGCACTGCAGAGCAACGCTGCCTCTGCAGTGTGGCAAGAGGCTGGTGAGCCATTTTTTCAAGCCATGGATGATGATTTTAATACGCCACAAGCGATTGCTATTTTGTTTGAATTGGCAAAAAAGATCAATCGTAGTGTTGCTTTAGTGCAGCAAGGTGCAGCAGAGGAGCGGCTCCTGTTGCAGGAGAGGATTGCCTTGTTGCGCGCTTTGTCTGCTGTGTGTGGCCTGTTGACCGAGGAGCCGGAGCACTATTTTCATCGCCAGGCTGGAGCGGGTCCGCAGGATGCCGAGATTGAGGCTCTGCTGCAACAACGCTTGGCTGCGCGCCAGGCACGTGATTTTGCAGCGGCTGACCGCATTCGCCAACAGTTGGCAGATGCAGGGATTATCGTTCTTGACAGCAAAGAGGGCACAACCTGGAGGCGCTCCTGATGGTCGCACCTGCCAAGCAAGAGGGAGATTTTGAGCGCAAAGAGGAGAGCAGTGGAGATTTGGTCTATGGACTCAATCCCGTATTGGCACTGCTCTCTGATCCGGAACGCCTTGTCGAAACGGTGACAGTGTTGCAGGGGGGGCATGGCTCCCGTCTGCAAGAGATTGTGGAGCGGACCCGACAGCGGGGTTTGCGACCACGTTTTGCCGATCGTGCGGCATTGGATCGTTTAACGCAGCATGGGGTGCATCAGGGGGTGGTGGCACGGGTTGCTCTGCGCCGCCAGCCCTCCTTTGCTGAGCTGTTGCAGCGTGTGGCAGCGCTGCCACGGGTTGTGCTCCTGCTTTTGGATGGCGTGGAAGATCCCCGCAATCTGGGGGCTGTTTTGCGTTCGGCAGAGGCTTTTGCCGCCCAGGCGCTTATCCTGCCGCGTGATCGTGCCGCCCCACTCTCTTCCGTTGCCAATAAAGCCTCTGCCGGTGCGGCAGAGCGTGTCGATGTGGTGCGCGTGGTCAATCTGGCCCGCGCCATCGAAGATTTGCAGGAGCAGGGTGTGCTGGTGTATGGTCTGGCTGCCGATGGCCAGCACTCCATCGCAACCTGTGTTTTCCCCGAGAAGGTGGCCTTTGTCTTGGGCGGTGAGGGCAAAGGGCTGCGACGTTTGACCCGTGAACGCTGTGATCAACTGCTGTCGATTCCAATCACCGGGGGAGTCGGCTCCTTGAATGTTGCTGTAGCCGCCGCTATCGCTCTCTATGAGTGTCGCAGAATTTCTCCGCATTCCGCAATTATTGATGAATAACATATTCTTTCCAAGCTATTTTGCCGTTTGTCGCATAATAGAATATCCGAAGCGCAATATTGCTCTTTTATCAGGAGTGTTTTTTGATAAATTGCAATATTTCCCCCTTTTGTTGAGGGATACAATTTAGTGTAACAATATGTAATCATGGCGATTTATTTTTCATGGCTATGGAAAAAATTTGCTGGTCTGTTATAATGATCCTTCCCTCGTTGAGAGGTTATATATTAAAATAGAGCTTTCATCACTTTTGCAGGGAGCGTTCTTGTCGTGGAGATTTTACGCAGTACGTGCAACCGGCTGTTTCTGTTCATGGAGAAGCAGCTTAATGTGATATTCGGGAATCAAAATAATCCCCTCTACCATTTGGGAACTTTATCCTTCTTTTTTTTCTGGGTGATTTTGTTTTCCGGGATCTATCTCTTTATTCCCTTTGAGACCAGTGTAGCCCGTGCTTACCAGTCTGTGGAATATATGACCCACCAACAGTGGTGGCTGGCTGGCATCATGCGCAGCTTGCATCGTTATGCCTCGGATGCCGTGGTGATCACCATTTTTCTGCATTTGGTGCGCGAGTTTTCTCGTGATCGTTATCGCGGAGTTCGCTGGTTCTCCTGGTTTACCGGTATCCCTACCTTATGGCTGGTCGTTTTGCTGGGTATTTCCGGCTATTGGCTGGTTTGGGACATGTTGGCGCAATATGTCGCTTTGGGTACAGCGGAGCTGGTTGATTGGTTGCCGGTGATTCCCAGCTCCATGATTCTCAATTTTCTCGATGGTCAGGTTTCGGATCGCTTTTTTACCTTGATGGCCTTTTTGCATCTGCTTGGTATTCCTGTGGCTTTGGTGTTCATGACCTGGACCCATGTCAGCCGCATCAGTCATGTCAAAGTGATGCCCCCGCGGGTTTTGGCTATTGGATCCATGGTGGCCTTGTTGGCTTTGTCGCTGTTGAAACCGGCAGTCAGTCATGAAGCGGCAGATTTGACCAAAGCGCCAATGACGCTGCATATCGACTGGTTTTATCTGAATATTTATCCCTTTATCGACCGCTTTGGCCCGGCCATGGGTTGGGCATTTTCCGCTGGTGTGACGCTGTTGTTTATGTTGTTTCCCTGGTTGCCACCACGCAAGGAGGCTCCGCCTGCACAAGTGGTTTTGCCCGATTGTACCGGCTGTGGAGGGTGTGCCCGCGACTGTCCTTTTGGTGCCGCTTCCATGCAGCCGCGCAGCGATGGACGGCGCAACACCCTGTTTGAATCGGTCATTGACCCCTCATTGTGTACCGCCTGTGGCATCTGCCTGGGGGCCTGTACCACTGCCAATCCCTTCCGGCGCAGCGGTGAAACCTTGAATGTGGGTATCGATATGCCGGGCTATACCCTGGACCATATGCGCCAGGAGACCGATCGGGCTTTGCAATCGCTGAGTGGAGAGCGCAGCCTGTTGATCTTTGGCTGCCAGCGGGGTGCCGATCTGGATAAGCTCCGTGCTGCAGATACCGCTGTGGTGCGTTTGCCTTGTGCGGGAATGTTGCATCCCTCTTTCTTGGATTATGTCTTGCGCAAGGGAGCAAAAGGGGTGGTTGTCACCGGCTGTCGTGAAGGGGATTGTTATTTCCGTTTGGGCAACTGGTTGGTTGAAGAACGCTTGGCAGGTACGCGGGAACCCCATATGAAGAAAAATGTGGATCGGGAGCGGATTCTGGTTGTTTGGGCCGGAGCGGGCGATGATGCGCTGTTGCACGGTAAGGTCGAGGCGTTTCGTCAGGAAAAATTGAGCTGAGTGGACGAGGGGCAAATCGATGAATAGCGCTTTTCGGTATTTGATGCAGGGGTTGTTTTATGCGGCTTTTTGTGGGGTGATCTTCTATCTCTCTACCTCGCCACGCTATCAATATTTGGATGTGGACAAGGCGGAAATCATGGTTGCCTTCAAGCATCCCACCAAACGTAAGGAGTTGTGTCACGAGCGCACAGCAGAAGAGTTGCAAAAGTTGCCGCCCAATATGCGTCGGCAGCAGGATTGTCCACGGGAACGCTCACCCCTGGTGATTCGTTTTTCTTTGGATGGTACGATGGTGCAGCATAAGGAGTTTCGGGCTCCGGGAATTCATCGCGATGGTGCCACTTTTGTCTATGCCAAATTTTTTATTCCGGCAGGGGAGCACCGTTTCAAGGTAGAGATGCGCGATTCGATGCAGGAGGGGTATGATTATACTATGGAGCAACCGATCACCTTTCGACCCGGACAGATGCTGGTCGTCGGCTTTGATGAAAATGTCGACAAATTTACCTTGAAATAATAAGCGCTATAGCCTTTGGCTGCTGTTGCCGCGCTTTGTCCACAATGTGGTAGATCCCAATAAAAAGGGAGCAGGAAAACATGCTTGCTCCCTTTTTTATGGCTATCTTTTCAGCCTGTTTTGGGAAAAATCGAGAGCCGGGAGCAAACAAACAATCATTTGCCTCCAGGAGGTTGGATGTTTGGTGCCTCTTGAGAGCTTTCCACGGCGGCAGGAGGTGGAAACATATAGGTTTGAATCAGATGGAAGGTTGCCATGCTCAAGCTGAGGATAATGACAAAAAAGAGGATGCTGCGATGGGGAAAACGGCTGCCACGTGCGCGTTCCAACTGCTCCAATAGCCAGTCAGAGATGAAATAGAGAAAGATGCCGGCGGCAGTATAATAAATCATTTCCATAATAAAACTGTCTCTCCCTGTCAGATTGAGAGCGTGCTGCAAGCTTACGCTCTCGGTTTAATAGATCTCTTTTTGGCTGTTGAAAAGGTTGAATTTTGCAGTTGGAGTGATCAATCGCTCATCCTTGATTACCGTTTTGAGTTTTCGGCTCTTGTCATCAACCACCACGATAGCCGACTTTTGCTCTTTGCCATTCCATACTGAAAACCAGACCTCGCTGCCATCTGCGTTATATTCCGGTTGCAAAACCCGTTTGCTCCCTTCACCCAAGCCAGCCCATTCGGCAATCGGCAGCAGTTCATATTTTTTGTTCAGATCATGCAGATCAAACACAGCGATGGATTGCGCTATTTTTGTTTCCAGGTTGAGTGGGTTGTCTACCCAGAGATTTTTTGATTGCGGATGGGTTTTGACAAACAAAGAGCCATCGCCTGCTCCTTGCAGGGTGCGCACAACTTTCCAAGCCTGTTCTGGATGTTTTTCCGGATCGGTGCCGATCAAGGAGAGTGAGCCATCTCCCAGGTGGCTGGTTGCCCAGACTGGTCCAAATTGCGGATCCAGAAAATTGGCACCGCGTCCGGGATGCGGGAGGGCGCCGACAGCAACCAGTTGCGTCAATTTACGGCTTTTGGAGTCGATGATCGCCACTTTGTTGGCTTTGTTGGCGGCGCTCAGGAAGTAGCGATGGCTGGCATCCCAGCCTCCATTGTGCAAGGAGGGGAGAGCAGCAATGCTGGTGAGAGTCAGATTGTTCAGGTCGGAATAGTTGAGTAGCAATACCTGTCCGGTCTCTTTGACATTGATGAGAAATTCAGGATGCTGGTGTGAGGCGGCTATGGCGGCGGTGCGTGGTGAGGCATGAAACTCCTGGGTATCGGCACTGTAGCCACGGGTCGAGACAATTTTTAGTGGTTTTAAGCTGTTGCCCTCCATGAGGAGCAGGTGTGCAGGCCAATGGGAACCGGCAATAACATATTTTTCTTCCCAGCCTTTATATTGGGAGGTTGCAACAGAACGAGCCTCCCAACCTGTCTTGATTTCAGCCACAATATCCGGTTTTTCCATCCACAGGTCGATCAAGGTGACTTTGCCATCCCGTCCAATCACCAACAGATGGCGCCCGGAAGCTGAAAAACGAGCAATATGAACAGAATAACCGGTAGTGATGACAGTGACAATTTTTTTGGCATCGCCATCAATCAAGGCAATCTGGCCACTATCGCGGAGAGTTATGGCAAAAAGATTGGCCAGATTGATTTTATGCAGCGGTTTATTGGGGCGTTTTTCTGTCGGAATCAGCACATTCCAGCTATTCTGGATCTCTTTCATGGCAAATTCCGGTGGGGATGGCGGAGGATGTTGCAGATAGCGGGAGAGCAGATCAATCTCTTTTGCCGAAAGAATGGTACCCCAATTGGGCATGCCAGCGGCAGAGCCAGAGGTAATCACTCCGCGCAAATAGTCGCTGCCCAATTTAAGGGTCAGGTCTGTGGTCAAAGGTTTGCCAGTGGCACCTTTACGCAGCACGCCATGACAACCGGCACAGCGTGCAAAATAGATCTGTTTTGCTGTATCGAACTCATCAATGGTCATTGCCGGGGCTTGACCAGAAGCGGATTCGGCATGATCTGCCAATAACAACCCTATACACAAAGCGTGAATGGTTGCCAATCTGGTGAATGCTTGCAACAGACGAGAGCTTCTCATTTCGAGGTTTAATCTCCTGTGCCAGGAGCAGTTATTGTTCAGTGAACCTCTCCCTTTGCACGGGCAAAGAAGGGGGGGCAAGAAAAACAATTCTAGCATACCTGTTCTGGAATACCAGACGATGGAAAAGAGAGAGTTCATCATTTTTTCTGGACATTCATTCAGGCTGGGGCTAGTCTCGCTTATGGTGAATGTGAGGGAAAATTGTCGAATCATTAGGTTTTTTTTGATATTGATCATGATTTATTCATTGACTCGTTGCAGGCAATTTTTTGCCCGATTTATTTTTTCTGCGCTATTGTTCGGGGCAGTATGCACTTTTCCGAGTGCGCTCTTTGCCTTGGATACGTTACGACAGCAGGAGTTGCTGCATTTGTTGCGTCAAGATTGTGGTTCATGCCATGGTTTGCGCTTGCTGGGGGGGTTGGGGCCGCCGCTGACTGTCAGTGCCTTGCAAGATAAGCCCAAAGAGTATCTGGAAATGGTTATCCTGAATGGCGTACCGGAACGAGCCATGCCTCCCTGGAAAGGGTTGTTGACACAGGAAGAGATCACTTGGTTGGCAGAACGTCTACTGGAAGGGGTGGCGGAATGAGAGATTCAGGGCAATTATGGCGGAAGATGACCCTCTGCAGTATGGGTCTGTTGGCCATCCTGTTGGGCAGTTCCTGTACACCGTTGCGTGGTACGGGTGATTTGGGGGTGGTGGTCGAACGGGCCGATGGTTCATTGCAAGTTCTGGAAAACAGTCATAACTCCTTGTTGGCGAGCGTGCCGGGTCTGGGCGATTTGTCGCATGCCACCGCCCTGTTTTCCCGCGATGGGCGCTATGCCTATATCTGTGGGCGTGACGGCGGTTTAAGCAAAGTGGACCTTTTGACCTATCAGGTGGTCAACCGGGTTATCCAATCAGGCAACAGTATTGGTGGGGCCATCTCGCAGGATGGTCGCTGGCTGGCTGTTGCCAATTATACCCCAGGAGGGGTGCGTATCTTTGATACCGAAACCTTGGAAATGAAACTGGATCTGCCAGCCATGGGAGCCGATGGCAAACTTTCCAAAGTAGTCGGTCTGGAAGATGCTCCGGGGCAGGCGTTTGTATTCAGTCTGTTTGAAGCCGGTGAGATTTGGATGGTCGATGTCAGCGATATTGCCCAAGCCAAAGTGCACAAGTGGACCAATGCAGGAGCACAGCCATATGATGGTTTAGTGACGCCCGATGGCCACTATTATGTGGCGGGTCTGTTTGGAGAAGATGGCATGACCCTCTTGGATCTCTGGAATCCAGAAAAAGGGATCCGTCGTATTTTGCAGGGATATGGTCGTGGTCAGGAAAAACTGCCGGTGTATAAAATGCCCCATCTGGAAGGGTGGGCTGTGGCGGGGACTCAGATCTTTTTACCGGCAGTCGGTCACCATGAGGTTATCGTCGCTGATATGCAAACCTGGAAAGAGGTGGCGCATATTCCGGTACACAGCCAACCGGTATTTGCCATGGCCAGACCCGATGGGCGCCAGGTTTGGGTCAACTTTGCCCATCCAGACAATGATACCATCCAGGTGATCGATGTGCCTTCCCTGAAAGTGATCAAACAGTTTCGTCCTGGTAAAGGGGTTATGCACATGGAGTTTACCCCAAAAGGAGAAGAGGTGTGGATCTCTTTGCGCGATGAAAATCGTGTCGAAGTCTATCGTACCGATAACTTTTCCCGCGTGGCGACTCTGCCGGCAAAATCTCCCAGTGGTATCTTTTTCTCCTCCAGGGCGCACAAAATTGGTTTATGAACAATCTGACGCCGTTGGATATGCGCCTGCTCAACGAATTTCAGCACCATTTTCCTTTGGTGTCCCAACCCTACCAGGAGATGGCAGAGCGCTTGGGAATCAGCGAAGAGGAGCTCTTGAGTCGTTTGCAGAGCCTGCAGAATCGAGGCATCATCAGTCGTGTGGGTGCCGTTTTGCGTACTGGACAGGTGGGAGTCAGCACCTTGGCGGCGATGCAGATCCCAGCGGCAGATCTGGAAAGAATCGCCTCTTTGGTCAACAGCTTTCCTGAAGTCAATCATAACTATGAACGGGATCATGCCATCAATTTATGGTTTGTGTTGACTGCTGAATCGCCGCAACGTCTGCAGAGTGTGATCGACAGGATCGAGACAGAAAGTGGTTTTTCTGTCTATGTGATGCCGATGATCAAACCATTCCATATCGATTTAGGCTTTCCCTTGCATTGATCCGGGAAGGAAGTGATTCGTGTCTGCTTTCATGCTTGGCCCATACGAAGAGCGTCTTTTGATGGAAATTCAAAAGGGATTGCCTTTGGTGTCGCGCCCCTTTCAGCAGGTCGGCGAGCGTCTGGGTTTGACAGAAGAGGAGGTGTTGCACCTCTTGACGCAACTGCAGCAGCGGGGAATTATCAAGCGCATGGGGGTAATTGTCCGCCACCATGAATTGGGCTATCGTGCCAATGCCATGGTGGTCTGGGATCTCCCTGATGAGTTGGTTGAGGATTTTGGGCAAAAGTTGATCCAACATGGCATGATTACCCTGTGTTACCAAAGAGCAAGAGTTTTGCCGCACTGGCCCTATAATCTCTATTGCATGATCCATGGCAAGGCGCAACAAGAGGTTTTGCAGGCGGTGCATGCTGTAATTCACTGTTGTGAAATTGGCCGTTTTCCGCACCAAGTCCTGTTTAGTGTACGCCGTTTCAAACAGCGCGGAGCCTATTATTTTGCGGAGCCGTTGTCTGAGTGGAACAACTCGTATGTCGATTTGCGTTCTGAATAACATCTGCCGGAAATGAGGATCATGCCTTGATGCAGGAGCAATATGCGCTGATCAACAGAATGCAAAGCGGTTTTCCGCTGCAGGATCGTCCTTTTTTAACGATAGCCGAAGAGTTGGCCGTCACTGAAGAGTGGTTGATCGCCACCATTCAAGATCTGTTGCAGAGGGGTGTTTTGAGCCGTTTTGGTCCTCTGTTCAATGCGGAGATGATGGGTGGCGGTTTGACCTTGGCAGCCATGGCGGTGCCAGAAGAGCGCTTTGCCACGGTGACCGAACAGGTGAACAGCTTTGCGGAGGTGGCGCATAATTATGCGCGTGACCACCAGCTCAATATGTGGTTTGTGGTGGCGACCGAACGTCGGGAGCAGATTGCCCAGGTGTTGGCTGCTATTGAAAAGTGTAGCGGTTTGCCAGTATTCAATCTGCCCAAACTGGCAGAGTATCGTTTGGGTTTTCAACTCCAGATTACAGAAAACCATGTCGATACGGTGGCCATGAGGCTGCCAGATCCACCTGCCTCCTGGTCCCGTTTTCCATTGCCGCCAGAATATCCTGATGCGTTGGATCGCGCTATCGTTGCTGCCACGCAAGGAGGTTTGCTGCTGTTGCCGCAACCCTATCAGGCTGTGGCTGCACAACTCCATAGCACATCGGGAGAGGTGATAGAGCGTATGGAGCGCATGCTGGCCTGGGGTTGGATCCGCCGCCTGGGAGTGGTGCCCAACCACTATGCTTTGGGGTTGCGGGGCAATGGCATGACAGTTTGGGCGCTGCCAGAGGAGCAGATCGATCAATTGGGTCTGTTGGTTGGTGGACTGGATTTTGTCAGCCATTGCTATCAAAGACCCCGCCATTTGCCCTCCTGGCCCTATAACCTGTTTGCCATGGTGCATGGCCCTGATCGCGCCAGTGTCGAGAATAAATGTGCCCGTATCAAGGAGTTGTTGGCGGGGGCTGTGCGCGGGCATGCCTTGTTGCACAGTACACGCATCTTGAAAAAAACCGGTTTGCGTCTGGCGCATTGAGGGGTGAAGAGCTGATGTTTCGATTGACACAACTGTTACGTCAACTGCTGCAGAAAGAGAGCACGCAATCACGGCAACGCAGCCATGGCGGTCGTTGGCAAGGGCCGGTGGTGGTCTGGAATCTGTTGCGGCGTTGCAATTTGCAGTGCCGTCACTGCTATTCGGGTTCTGCCGACCGCGACTTTCAAGGTGAGTTGAGTCGCGAAGAGATCTTTCGTGTTTTACAGGATCTCCATGACTGTGCGGTGCCAGCAATCATCCTGTCCGGTGGAGAGCCACTATTGCATCCTGATCTGTTTGCCATTGCGCAACGGGCAAAGGAGATGGGATTTTACCTGGGCTTGTCCAGCAATGGCACCTTGATGGATGCCAGGAAGGCGGAAGAGATTCAGCAGGTCGGATTTGACTATGTGGGAGTCAGTCTGGATGGTCTGGAGCTGCATCACGATCGCAACCGCATGCAGGAGGGGGCATTTCGACAGGCTTTGTCCGGTATTCGCGCCTGTCAGCAGCAAGGGGTCAAAGTAGGCATTCGTTT
>NZ_RXIU01000460.1 GCF_004217665.1 Candidatus Magnetaquicoccus inordinatus
AGCATTCGCGCACGCCGCACAGATTTGTGCCCCAAAGGGGCACTCTTTGGGAGGGCGGACGCCCGACATGCACAGTTTCGCTTGTGGCAACAGTGAGGAAATTGGCAAATGCGCTTGCCCTGTCAGTCGGGTGGAGCCATCTTAAGAAGTGGAATAAACTGCTGGAGCATGGGAGCTTTTGTGGGGAGAGCCTCAGGGTGGAGGTGCAGTAGGTAAAATTTGTTGCGGGTATAAGGGAGCGTGGGGGGAGATTTATATCTTTAGTTATAAAATGATTTGCTCTCCAGAGGTTTCCCTCTGGAGAGGGTGCAGGAAGTGAAGGGGTCGCTGCCGACTGCTGAGTCGGAGGGGTGGCGGGGTGTGGTTATTTGAACAATGGATTGCCATTGTGATGATAATCATGACGATTACGATACCAATAGGCAGCAATCACGATCACGCCGAAGGTGATGGTGGAGAGGATGATAAGCATGGAAGACTCCTTGTCATGGTCAGTTAAGAGGGTGGGACTTGCTATTCAGGATAGGGGAAATGCGGGATAATTTGAAGAGGAATGTTGTAAATAAAAATGAACAAATTGTTACCAATTACCGCCCCATGCTGGTGATCTATATGGCAATAGTTTAATAAAAGGGGGTGGCAAGGGGTTGTTTTAAGACAATTGCATGACAAAGAGGGCTGAACGCAGAGAGGGATACCGGTTGGCTCAGGGCAGAAACCATTTCATGGTCAGGATGCCGAGGAGGGTCATGAGCAGGGAGCCAAACAGATGGCTGGCCGCGGCAGTCAGGGCCCAGAGAAACTCCTGTTGCAAGAGTAGTCCAACCACCTCGGCAGAGAAGGTGGAGAAGGTGGTCAAGCCTCCCAGAAAGCCGGTGATGAGAAACAGACGGATTTCTGGTGGCAGGGCGGGATGTTGGGTAAAGAAGGGGAGTGCCAAGCCGATCAGATAGCCACCCAGCAGATTGGCGGCCAGGGTTCCCAAGGGGAGGGAGGGGAGGAGCGCGTTGAACAGCAGACTGAGCCACCAGCGCAAGCAGGCCCCCAAGGCAGCACCAAAACCGATAGAGAGTAGAGGAAGCGCTTCCATATTGTTCTCACACTGGGAATGAGCAGATTGATTGGTAACCGTGTGGATGCAGAGTACGCTGCTGATTGGCTGCTGACAAGCAAGAACCGGGCAAGCGTCAGAGCCAGCGCCTGTGCACATTTACGCACTGCTGCCACAAGCGTCAGAGCCAGCACCTGTGCACATTTACGCACTGTTGCCACAAGCGAAACGGTGCATGTCGGGCGTCCGCCCTCCCAAAGAGTGCCCCTGCGGGGCACAAATCGGTGCGGCGTGCGCG
>NZ_RXIU01000461.1 GCF_004217665.1 Candidatus Magnetaquicoccus inordinatus
TGCGCCATGCCGGTCCCGATCGCATTCTCTATGTCGCCGACGCCCTGCGTCTGGGCAAACCTCTGCAATGGATCCACCAATCCAGTGCCATCGATCCCTGGTTTATCGATCAAATGGCGCAACTGATTGAGGCAGAGCAATCCCTGCAAGGGCTCTCGGTGAACGATCTCTCTGCCCAAAAGCTGCGCAGATTGAAAGAGATGGGCTTCTCCGACCGTCGTCTGGCGCAACTGCTCGACTGCAGTGCTGCCGATCTCTATGCCCTGCGTCGTCAACTGGCCATCTTGCCGGTCTATAAACGGGTCGATACCTGTGCTGCTGAATTTCCTTCGCAAACCGCCTATCTCTACTCCACCTATGAAAGCCAGTGCGAAGCCAGACCCTCGACGCGCCAAAAAATCATGATTCTCGGTGGTGGTCCCAACCGCATCGGACAGGGCATTGAGTTTGATTATTGCTGTGTGCATGCCGCCTTTGCTCTGCGTGAAGCCGGATTTGAGACCATCATGGTCAACTGCAATCCGGAAACCGTCTCCACCGACTATGACACCTCCGACCGTCTCTATTTTGAGCCGCTCACCTTTGAGGATGTGATGGCCATCGTCGCCGTCGAACAACCGACTGGCATCATCGTGCAACTGGGAGGACAGACGCCGCTTAAACTGGCCAAAGCCCTGGAAGCGGCGGGTGCACCGATCATCGGCACCACTCCTGAAGCCATTGATATTGCCGAAGATCGGGAGCGTTTCCAACAACTGCTGCACCAATTGCAACTGCGACAACCACGTAACGGTATCGCCCGCTCCGCCGAAGAGGCGGTGGCCATTGCCAAGGATGTGGGTTATCCGGTGGTGGTACGCCCCTCCTATGTTCTGGGCGGTCGCGCCATGGAGGTGGTGCATGATCAAAGCGACCTGGAGCGCTATATGCGTACTGCGGTCCGAGCCTCCCCCGATCATCCGGTTTTGCTCGACCATTTTCTGAACAATGCCATAGAAATTGATGTTGACTGTGTTGCCGACGGCACCTCTGTGGTGGTGGGTGGCATCATGGAACATATCGAAGAGGCAGGGGTACACTCCGGCGACTCTGCCTGCTCTCTGCCCCCCTATTCGGTCAACCAACGTCTGATCGATACCATCGAGCAACAGACCATTCAATTGGCCAAAGCGCTGCACGTGGTGGGCTTGATGAATGTGCAGTTTGCCATTCAGCAGGAGACGGTCTATATCCTGGAGGTCAATCCCCGTGCTTCACGCACGGTGCCTTTTGTCTCCAAAGCCACCGGGGTACCGTTGGCCAAGATGGCGGCCCGCATTATGGCCGGGGCAACCTTGGCCGAGTTGGG
>NZ_RXIU01000462.1 GCF_004217665.1 Candidatus Magnetaquicoccus inordinatus
CGGAATGGCGCACAATTTTCCCGGGATGATAGCATTATTTTCGGGCATGGAGCAAATCTGCTCTGCAGAGTCAGGAGAGGTTTCCTACTCATTTTGCAAGCGAATGGGAGCATAACCACTGCCAGGTTGCCGAAAATTGGTTACCTGTCCCCGATACAGCCGGGGGGCTACACCCAACAAACGGTTTTGATAGACAAACAATCGCCAATCCACCTTCATATGCGTTGCCTCCTCCTGGGAAGGGGGAATAAAACGCTGTACCAAAGTGGTTTGTGGATCCAGGCTGTGAAAGCGTTGTCGCGAAATGCTATCCCCCAACAGCACACCGCGGCTACCAAAGGCAGTCACCGGTTTGAAAACCCACTGTTTGCGCTGCTGCCAAAGCTGCTCCTGGTCCAGATTTGCCAACAGTTGACAAGCCGGAATGGTCGCTTGTAACAGCTCCAACTGGCGTGGACTCACTCCCACAGAGGCCAACCAGGCGGTATCCTGCCAGAGAATCATGCGCCGTTTATCGGCCAAAAGAGCATAGCTGCGCGGATTGGGAGTCAGACAGATTTGCCGGGCCAAATAGGCCGCACGGATGGGAGCCATCGCAGGCGTTTCCAAATAAAAATCGCAATGACGGTTGTAGATCAGATCCACCCGTTTTCCCTGCCAGAACACTCCCTCTTCTCCACCCTGCAACTGGCGGGGATCGGCCAGGGCGGCCTCGACCCCCTGGGCAGCAAAGAGTTCACACAATGTGTGCATCTCTTCGGCCAGATACTGTTTTTCTGGCTCATCATCGACAATCAGAAGACGCCGGGGTTGGGTCAAAGAGCCGGCACTGAAGCGGCTCAACTCCTGGCTGAAGGTGGCGAGCAGCAAAGCCACACGTTTGTTCCGGGAAATCTGCGCGTGACCGGGAAAATCGGGATCATAGGCCCGCCAGGCCAGCAGGGCACCACCCGCATTGGTATTGACCTCAATCAACTGCGGCCCCTGTTTCTGCAGATGAAAATCATAGCCCATCATCACCGAATCATGACCAGGATCGAAGCGGGCCACCTCTGGCAACTGTTGGGCAAGTCGTTGGCGATAGGCGGGCAACTGCTGAAGAGAGTAGAGAGTGCGCATCAACTGCAACATGCGCCGCAGATGGCCTTTTGCGAGGGTGACAGTGGGCAAAGAGCTCATGGCGCGGTATCCACAGTGGCCATTAGGGGTGGGGGCGGCGCTTGGGTACGGCATTGCTGCAGAGAACGGAGCAGAGCCAACAAAGAGCAGGCTGCACCCACCGCCATCAGCAAAAACAGCGTGGGAGCACCCAGAGGTTCATACAGTTGTCCACACAACAACAGAC
>NZ_RXIU01000463.1 GCF_004217665.1 Candidatus Magnetaquicoccus inordinatus
GCCAGCGGACAAACTGAGGGGAGAATCCTCCTCCGTGGTAAAGGCATCCGCACCAGCCACTGGCGCATCCTGTACCGGTAACACCTGCAGGGCAATCTGGTGTACAGCAGCCCCCACAGCCCCGCTGCCATTATGTCCCCAATCGCTGATCTGGATGGTCAATTGATCATTGCCATTAAAGTCGTGCGCACCTCGATATTGCAGTGCCAGCAGCGCCTGTTGCAGATCTGGCAAACTGCCGGTCACCCGCAGCCAGGGGTTGCCATTGCTCCCGGCAAGCCACGTCAGACCGCTAGTGGCAGCCAAAGTCAGGCTGCCGTGTTGCGTGGACAGAGCCAACTCCAGCACAGCATTGTCCACATCGACATCCTGCACGGAGATGCCGGTGATGCTCACTGTCTGATCCTCATTGAGAGTCAAGGAGGCAGGAGCAGAAAGTTGCGGTGCATCGTTCACAGCGGTCACCTGCACCTGGCTCCACAGAGGATCACTGCTGAGCAAACCATCCTCCAACTGCCAGCGTACCGTTCGACTCCCCTCGCTGGGCGTTGCGCCATCCAAATTGATGTAGGTGACACTGCGTAGAGCGCTCTGATATTGGGCAAAGCTCGCACTGCCACTCAGGGTCAGCTCGCCGATGGCACTGTTCCAACTGCCATGAATCCCCCCCTGGTCGTGAAAAGCCAAACGATCCTCAGCAGAGAGATAACCACCACTGATGCGCACCAGGGCACCAGTAAATTGCTGGCTGTCTGGATCGATGATGAGCAGATCCGGGGCCAAGGGAGAAGCCGGATCATTTTCGGAATAGGCCAAATCAGCGCTGTGCAACAGCCGCGGCGCATCGTTGGCTGCCTGTACCTGCAGAGTTTGGTTTACAGAGAGCGACTCCCATTGACCATCATTCACCGACACCTGCAAGAGCCGATTCTGCACAGTGGGATTATCGGCCGCAGCACTGCTTACCTGATAGCCTACCGAACGCAACAGCGTTTGATAGTCGCTCAACGAGGCGCTACCGACAAAGTGCAAGCGACCATTGACACCCTCCCAACTGCCGGTGATACCCGCCACCGCAGTGAAGGAGAGCTGATCCTCACTGCCGAGAAAACCGTGGGTAAATGCTACGGTGGCTCCCTGCAGATGCTGGCTATCCACATCGGCCAGAAACAGATCAGCAAACAACGGTGTGGGTGCACCATTTTCGATAAAAACAACCGGGGCACTGGGCGCTGACAGTTGCGGTGCATCATTGACCGGCTGAATGGAGAGAGTAAAGGTTGTGGCGCCAATCGTGCCACCCGCACCATCGCTTACCGCAAATTGCCAG
>NZ_RXIU01000464.1 GCF_004217665.1 Candidatus Magnetaquicoccus inordinatus
GGTGGCATGAGGGTTATTCTCAGTAATTTGGAAACCATTCTCGACCGTTTGCTCGATCCAAGCCGTTTATCAGCGGAGGAGGTCGGCTTTCTTGCCCGTGAATGGGAGGAAGGCATGGTGGCTTTGGAGCAGATTCCTGAGGCAGAGATGGCTGCGGTATCGGCTGGAGAACGGCTATATTTACGCACATGGCTGCAGAGATTGGTGCAGCGCATGCCAGAGGTTCAAGCTGCCTTGCTGGCGCACAAGGCGGAGGTGGCGGCACAACTCTTTTCGGAAAATCGCCGTGTCAAGGCGTTAAACAGCCATTATGCTGTGGAATCGCATCGGTCATCGCAGTGGAGCCAAAAGGCATAAATGAGTTAATTGCTTGTTTTGCATCTCATGCTGGCCGCATGGAGCCACTCCTGCAAGCGCTCCCATTTTCCTGTATGGTCCAGGGCAATCGCATTTGAAAACCAGAAAATTATTATGGAGTCCAGGAGGAGATTATCTCCTCCTGGTGGGTGCAGGGCAAAGCCATGCTGAAAATGTGCGGCGTTTCACAAAAGCGAATGCGTAGCATTCGCGCACGCCGCACAGATTTGTGCCCCGCAGGGGCACTCTCTGGGAGGGCGGACGCCCGACATGCACAGTTTTGCTTGTGGCAACAGTGAAGAAATTGGCAAATGCGATTGCCCTACTGTATGGTCTCTTTGTAGTCGCCCTCCCACACACTCTGTTTCATGATGATGAATGATCCTGGTAGCGATAAGGCTGAATTGTCCCAATATACAGAGGTTGGCATGTATAGCATGAGTAAACAAATTACCCGGATGTTGCATCTGGGAGTGCCCTCTGAGGAGATTCGTACCTTTCTGACACTACGCATGGGCATCGCGGAACATACGGTGCACGCATTTTTCGCGCTGTTTGAAATGGCCATTCATCTGCTGCGCATGGGGATTTTTCCCGGACAAATTGTCGAGATTTTGCAAAAGCGTGGCGTGCCATCGGCACTGGCAAACGAAATTGTTGGTGATAATCTGGTCTACTCCCGCATTTTATACCGTGCATGTCCTCTGTGTGACCAGGAGCCGCCTCACCAGGTCATCAAGGGAATAGCACATCATGCAGAATATATTCCTGCCGAAAGAGCAACTCTTCCTCCTCCCATGACCTGGCTGCAGTGCCCTGCCTGTGAGCATATGTTTACCGATGGTTATCACCAGCCCATTGTGCAACAGATGATATTCAGGTTTGAGCAGCTTGATCCGGTAACAGATGTCAAATATCTGGAATCCATGCATATTTTATCTGGTGATCGGGTCAATC
>NZ_RXIU01000465.1 GCF_004217665.1 Candidatus Magnetaquicoccus inordinatus
TTCAGACTGATGGCACAGCATTGAATTCGTTGGAATATTAGCAGAGGTGCGACAATGGCGACCACACAAAACCTTACAAAAAAGCGGCTTTCTGCTATTCCTGCACGACGGCGGCAAATCTTTTTGCGGGCACTGGCAAGGCTTGGCTGTGTCACGCGAGCGGCCGCAGAGGCTGGATTGAGCCGGGTTGTTCTGTACACTTCGAGATCTGCAGACAGAGATTTTGCAGAGCAATGGACTGAAGCTATTGAAACATTTGCAGATTCTCTTGAAAGCGAAGCCTTTCGGCGGGGGGTGCAAGGCGTTGACCAGCCGGTTTACCAGGGCGGTCAATTGGTGGGCCACGTGCGGCGATACTCGGATTCTCTGCTGCTGGCCATGCTCCGGGCGCGAATCCCAGCATATCGAGCATCGGCACCGTCGGCACAAGCGGCGGCACCTGCACTTGTTGAGCGTGACCCGGCGCTACTCGCAAAGAAAATTGCCTTCGCTTTGGCGGTGGCGCAAAAGCGGCAGTCCAGCGGCTGATGAGTGTGGGCGCAGTGTCATCCGTATTATGACATGACCCTGGGGGGCAACTCCTGGGGTTTTCCATTTCGGCGCACAGAGCGCATTGTACGCACGCATGGCTCATTCTGCATGTTGCGCAAGTAAAGCAGTAGCAGCATATACTGCAATGATCTTCTATACGGCACAGAACGCAAGCAATGCACTATCAGCACGACAGGCAATTATTGAGATAACAGCATTGCCAGCCAGATAGGTGCCTCTCGCATGATAAGCAGGAATAGCACAGAACGTATATAGCGCATTAAGCGTATGACGGGCATCAACGGCAACTCAAGCATGATAAGCAGATTCAGCACGAAGCGCAGCACCAGCAAGACAGGTGATCACCGCACGACGCGCACAGCCAGCAAGACATACATGGCAGGACAGGCTGAAATGGCATTTAGCGCACTATGCGCGATTCTGGCGGCGTT
Source organism: Candidatus Magnetaquicoccus inordinatus (assembly GCF_004217665.1). Lineage (GTDB taxonomy): Bacteria > Pseudomonadota > Magnetococcia > Magnetococcales > Magnetaquicoccaceae > Magnetaquicoccus > Magnetaquicoccus inordinatus. The sequence continues at coordinate 984 of NZ_RXIU01000465.1, forward strand.
TGCAGTTCAGGCAGAACATCATGGCCAGCCATGAGAAACGAGCCTGAGAATCACACTGAGAGCCATTGTGTGACTCATCATGAGACTGAGATACAAATACGGTATAAGGCTGAGGCATACACTCATAATGCCTCCTAGAACGCATTGTGGGCGCGTTTGCTGCACCATGGCCACTACCCTACCGGTCACACTGAGAAACGCTCTGAGAATCGCTCTGTGAGCCAGCATTAGGCAGTATAGTTGACCGGTTGGTAAAGTATGAGCACGGGCACTGCGCATCTGGATGGTGATTAACTTTATCGTCCAGGAGGCACGGCAGGAGCTG
>NZ_RXIU01000466.1 GCF_004217665.1 Candidatus Magnetaquicoccus inordinatus
CAGGAGGGGGCATTTCGACAGGCTTTGTCCGGTATTCGCGCCTGTCAGCAGCAAGGGGTCAAAGTAGGCATTCGTTTTACCCCGACCCGAGAAAATAGCGCCGACTTGCCGGGCCTCTTTGCTCTGATGGCAGAGGAGGGGATTGATCGTTTTTATTTGTCGCACTGGAACTATGGCGGACGCGGCAAAGGCAATCGCGCCGATGATGCGGAGCGGCAGACCACACGGCAACTGGTTACCTGGTTGTTTACCCAAGCCTATGCCGATTGGCAACAGGGAGGCAATCGGGAGATTGTCACCGGCAACAACGATTGCGATGGAGTCTTTTTTTTGCTGTGGGTGCAAGAACATCTGCCCGATCACTATGAACGGGCGTTGACTCTTTTGCAGCGTTGGGGCGGCAATGCCTCTGGGGTGGGGATTGCCAATATTGATAACCGAGGAGTGGTTCATCCCGATATATTTTGGTGGGACCATGCCTTGGGTTCGCTGCGTGAGCAGAGCTTTGCCGCAATTTGGCAACAGAGTTCGGATCCGTTGCTGTTGGGATTGCGACAAAAACCACGGCCTGTCAAAGGGCGCTGTGGCCAGTGTCGCTATTTGGCAATTTGTGGCGGCAATACCCGTGTTCGCGCCTGGCAGACCAGTGGCGACCCATGGGCAGAGGATCCGGGATGTTATTTGGAAGATGGTGAAGTTTTGTCTTGAGTAGGGAGAGAGGCATGATCAGACGTGCGCTGGTATTGTTATTGACTATGGGAGGGATGGCGGTCGCCGAAGCGGACAACCGGCCTGTTGCCGAGTTGTACAGCCGTTATTGTGCCGAGTGCCATCATGCCGAGCGACTGGGTGGAATTGGTCCCGCGCTTTTTCCAGATAATTTGAAGCGTCTGCAAAAAGGAGAGGCGGTGGAGGTGATCGGCAAAGGGCGTCAGGCGACCCAGATGCCTGGTTTTGCCGAACAGTTAACCCCACAAGAGATTGAAGATCTGGCACGTTTTATCCAATCACCCTTGGCAACCCTTCCGGTTTGGGGAATGGCAGAAATTGCGGCCAGCCATATTGTCCATCATGATCCCGCCACTCTGCCAGATAAACCGCTCCATGCCGCCGATCCCCTCAATCTGACTCTGGTGGTGGAGTTGGCTGATCATCATGTGACCGTTCTTGATGGCGGTGCATTGCAGCCCTTGCTGCGCTTTCCGACCCGTTTTGCCCTGCATGGGGGGTTAAAATTTTCTCCCGATGGTCGCTTTGTCTATTTGTCTTCGCGAGATGGTTGGATCAGTAAATTTGATCTGCACTCC
>NZ_RXIU01000467.1 GCF_004217665.1 Candidatus Magnetaquicoccus inordinatus
ATGGGCGGCGCGCAAAATCAGCGCTTCTCCGCGGCGAATCAGTTGTTTGACGATAAAACCACCCTCCAGGGCTGCCACCACCACACTGCCGTTGACCGCTGGCAGGCAACGGTCAACCACCAGAAGATCGCCATCATGAATACCCAGGCCGGTCATCGAATGGCCCTCTACCCGCCAAAAAAAGGTGGCTTCCCGATGTTCAATCAACAGTTGTTCCAAATCCAGGGAGAGCATCTCCTCGTCACGGGCCGGGGAGGGAAAACCGGCTGCGACCGGTATGGCCATCAGGTTCATGGTTGTCCATACCTCCGTATCAAACCGGTGACGACACCAAACAGAGAGAGCTCTTGCCGGGGACGAATCAGTGGATAGTCGGGATGAGCGGCTTGCAAGGCCCAGCCCTGTTCGTCGCGAATCAAGGTTTTCAAGGTAAATTCGCCATCCACCGCTGCCACGACCAGGGTGCCAGGAGCAGCGCTTTGGCAGCGTTCAACCACCACCAGATCTCCTTCATGGATGCCGGCATCGCGCATGGAGTCGCCCTGTACCGGTAGCAGTACAGTACGGGAAGGGGTTTTGACCAATAATGCGTCGATCAACACAGGATGTTCAGAACCATCCGCCAACCACTCTGGCATTCCGGCCCGGACGCTCAGGTCGGCCAAAGGGCGGGTAAAAAAGCGATCAGTAGGGGACCAGGTCTCATCAGGGCTGCGTTCAATATAGCCTTGTTCCTCCAGGCGATGTAACAATTTTGCCACCGCCGATTTGGCCTGCAGCCCCAGGATGCTGCCCAGGCGGCTGTAAGAGGGCCAGGTGCGGTGACGGGCATAATAATCCTGCAGGCGAGAGAGATGGTGCAGATCGTTATTGACCGGTGGTGACATGACAGGCTCATAATGTGCGAGGGAGAGTTGTGGCCACTATAGAGAACATTCGTTCTCCAAGTCCAGGAAGATTTTTTCCAGAACCTGTCAGCAGCAGACTTGTTTTGTACTGTCGAGAATAATGAACAGTGCCATGGCTGTCTTTTCTGGTCAGACTGCTATGAGTTGACTTGCCATTCCGTGAGAGGAAACGTATCCTGTCGGCTGCGTTCGGCTTGGTTGAAAAACAGTAATTCAAAGATAGGCTCACGGGGTTGGCATGAAGAACCTTTCATTGAAAATAAGAGAGATTTTTATCCTTTCGGCAGGCATTCCCATGCTGTTTTTGCTGATAGGAGGGGTATGGTCATGGTATGCGAGTGACGATATTGCCAAACGAACGGAAAAGGTTCGCAATGAAGCGCAGGTCTATGCCATT
>NZ_RXIU01000468.1 GCF_004217665.1 Candidatus Magnetaquicoccus inordinatus
GGCCCTTTATGCCGGCTATTTTCAGGGCATCGATGCCGATACCAAACAATTTTTTCACTGGATCTCCCTGCTCCTGGCAACACCGGTTCTTGTGTACAGCGGCTCTCTCTTCCTGGATGCTGCCTGGCGCGGTTTGCGTAATGGCCGTTTGACCATGGAACTGCCTATTGCCCTGGGAGCCTGGGTTACCTACCTCTACAGCCTCTATGTTACTCTGCGCGGCCATGGGGAGGTCTATTTTGATTCGGTTACCATGTTTCTTTTTATCCTGCTAGCTGGCCGTTTTCTGGAAACAGTGGCACGCAGCAAAACCGCTGCCGCCATGGAACGTTTGCTCAATCTGCAACCCCGGCAGGCGGTGGTATTACGCAATGGCCAGGAGTGCACCATTCCAGTACGGGAGGTGCACCTGTGCCGCCTGTATTGATGCCTGTGACAGCGTCCGTGAATCTCTGCAGGCCAGCAAACGGACCTTGATCTGTTATACCTCCTTGCGGGAGATGCGCGGTGGCAAAACACGTTGGTTGCGGCCACGCATTTTTTACTATGCCGCTCTGCTCAGCATCTTTCTGGGCGGCATGGTCTACTACCTAAGCCACCATGCCAGTGTCGAATTGAATGTCATCGCCCATCGCCAACCCATGTATATCGTCCAGTCTGATGGCGGCATCCAAAACAACTATACAGTGCGGGTGCTCAATATGACCGCCACAGCACAATCCTATACCCTCTCTGTTGCCGGCGTTGCCAATAGCACTTTGTCCCTTGCTGCCGTCAGTCAATATGATGCACAAGGTCGTCCCATATTGACCGTCGAACCAGGATCCGTTACACCTTTTACCGCTTATCTGCGGCAACCAGGCAGCCATACTGAACCTGGACCAGTTAAAGTGACCTTCACTTTAACTGCGCACTCCGCCTCAGGTGGCACAGCAACATATCAAAGCTCTTTTGCGAGACCCTAATGAACCAAAACCACACAAATGAATCTCTGCGTCGCAACTGGCGACCGGAACCTTGGTTGACAGCCATCGTGCTCTTTTTTCTGGTTGTGTTTGCCGTCAATGCCTTGATGATCCGTCTGAGTCTGCAATCCTGGACCGGCGAAGTCACCGATGAACCCTATCGCAAAGGATTGGCTTTCAATCAAACACTCTCAGCACAACAAGCGCAAGATGCTCTGGGCTGGCAGGTAAAATTGGAACATGCGCCACTGCTGGTCGGCAAACAGGAGCGCTTGCAGGTAGTGATTCGCAATGCTCAAGGCCAACCCTTGCGTGATGCCTCCCTGCAGGGGGTATT
>NZ_RXIU01000469.1 GCF_004217665.1 Candidatus Magnetaquicoccus inordinatus
CGCGAACCGGAACAGGTCAAAGCCTTTCGGGATACCTGGCGGGATGGCATTCACTCCTATCTGACCTATCTGCGGGATCGCTTGACCGTGGCGCGGGATTTGTTGACGGAGAGCGGGTCCATTTTTGTGCAGATTGGGGATGAGAATGTCCATCGGGTCAGAGTGTTGCTGGATGAGGTGTTTGGAGAAGAGAATTTTGTTTCTGTTATTGTATATGCCAAAACAACAGGGTTTTCCGGGTCAAATTTATCCAGTGTAACAGACCATATTGTTTGGTATGCTCGAAATGTTAATTGTATAAAGTATAGAAATGTTTATTCTCTAAAGAGTGCAGGTGATGAAGGTGCATCAAAATACAGGCCAGCATCGACAATTTCTGCATTAAATAATTCTGCTTTTGATTTGACGCGCCTTGCGACGTCAGATCAGTTGACGTCGCAAGGCGTGTCAGCAAATTCAGAGCAGATGTTTTGTTTCCGTGGTAAACGCTGGGTACCACCGAATGGTTTGCATTGGAAGACGACGGTGTCTGGTTTGTCACGCATTGCAAAAACAGAGCGAGTAATTGAGGAGGGAAATTCGATTCGTTATGTGCGGTGTTTGGATGATTTTGCAATTGTCCCACAGACAAACGTTTGGTTGGATATTGGAGGGGTACAGAGTCGAACCGATCCAAAAGTTTATGTGGTACAAACTGCAACAGAGGCTATCAAACGCTGCCTCCTCATGACCACAGACCCCGGTGATTTGGTCCTGGACCCCACTTGTGGTTCCGGTACCACCGCTTTTGTGGCTGAGCAGTGGGGGAGGCGTTGGATTACCATCGATACCTCACGTGTGGCCCTGGCCTTGGCGCGAGCACGGATCATGGGGGCGCGTTATCCCTACTATCTGTTGGCAGACAGCCCAGAGGGACAGAAAAAAGAGTCGGAAATCAGCCGAACCCTCCCCGCCAAATCATCCACTCACGGAGATATACGCCAGGGCTTTGTTTATGAACGGGTGCCGCACATCACTCTGAAATCAATCGCCAACAATGCCGAGATCGACTTGATCTGGGAGAGGTATCAGGAAAAGCTGGAGCCTTTGCGCCAGCAATTGAATGCCCTTTTGCAAACCACCTGGGAGGAGTGGCAGATTGCCCGCGCGGCCGATCCCAAATGGCCTGAAGGAGCCAAAAAACTGCATGCGGAGTGGTGGCGGCAGCGTATCCTGCGCCAGCAGGAGATGGATGCCTCCATCGCCGCCAAGGCCGAGTTTGAGTTTCTTTATGACAAGCCCTACGAAGATAAGAG
>NZ_RXIU01000047.1:0-16203 GCF_004217665.1 Candidatus Magnetaquicoccus inordinatus
ATTCCGAATGTCCGTTAAAAACCGGCACCCGCACCGTGGTTGCCGTCAAGCGAATGGCTGGATCGAGAATTTTTTTGGTCTCGTTGACCATCTTCATCTCTTCCTTGGTATAGCCATTTTCCAGAAAAACATCGATCTGCGGAATCAGATTAAAGGCAATCTCTTTGGGAAATTTTTTTGGTGGCACCCGCAAGGTGGTGGCATAAACGGCACGGGTCTGCTCAAAGAGCTCATCCATAGCCTCTTTTCCGGCTCCTGAGACAGCCTGATAGGTGGAGACCACCACACGTCGAATGGTGGCAGCATCATGCAGTGGCTTTAACGCCACCACCATTTGAATGGTCGAGCAGTTGGGATTGGCGATAATGCCTTTGTTGGTATATTGGGCAATAGCCTGAGGATTGACCTCTGGCACCACCAATGGCACCTCTGGATCCATACGGAAAAAGGAGGTGTTATCCACAACCACACAACCGGCGGCGGCAGCCTTGGGAGCATATTGGCTGGAGACCTTGGCTCCGGGCGAAAACAGACCGATCTGCACACCGGAAAAATCAAACTCAGCCAAATCACGCACCACCAGTTCACGACCGGCAAAGTTCATCGTAGTACCAGCCGAACGGCTGGAGGCCAACAAAAAGATTTCGTTAACTGGAAAATTCCGCTCTTCAAGGATGTTGAGAATCTCCCGTCCCACATTACCGGTGGCACCCACCACCGCCACATTATAGCGCTTGCTACTACCCTGGGAACTCATTTTTCTACCCTTCCGACCTTCTGCTTAAGACTCTGACAAAGCGGCCACCACGGCATCGCCCATGGCAACCGTACCCACTTTTTGCATCCCCGTCTGCATGATATCGGGGGTGCGCAATCCTTGATCCAACACACGGTTGACTGCTGTTTCCACACGATCGGCCAGCTCTGGCAAAGCCAAAGAGTGGCGAAGCATCATGGCTGCCGACAGAATGGTTGCCAAGGGATTGGCCACACCCAAACCGACAATATCTGGCGCTGAACCATGGATCGGTTCATAAAGAGCAGCCGTATCACCCAAAGAGGCCGAGGGCAACATACCGATGGAACCGGTCAACATACTGGCCTCGTCGGACAAAATATCGCCAAACATATTGGTGGTCACAATCACATCAAACTGACGGGGATTGCGAATCAACTGCATGGCAGCGTTATCAACATACATATGGGACAATGCCACATCGGGATACTCTTTACCGACGGCAATCACCACCTCCCGCCACAGTTCGGTCGCCTCCAGGACATTGGCCTTATCCACAGAACAGAGTTTTTTCTGACGTTTGCGTGCCACTTCAAAAGCAGAACGAGCAATACGTTCGATTTCACTGGTGGAGTAGGACAAGGTGTTGATCCCCAGTCGGCTGCCATCGGCCAAGGTTTGCACCCCACGCGGTTGGCCAAAATAGATACCGGAAGAGAGCTCACGCACCACCATGATGTCGGTTCCCTCCACCACTTCGCGTTTCAGGGTTGAGGCATCCACCAGTTGCGAGAAGAGCTTTGCCGGACGCAGATTGCAATAGAGATCCAAAGCCTTGCGAATACCCAACAATCCTCTCTCCGGACGCACTTCATAAGGCAATGGCTCCCATTTCGGCCCGCCCACTGCCCCAAGGAGAACAGCATCACAGGCTCTGGCTCTCTGCAAGGTCTCTTCCGGCAAGGGATTGCCGGTCGCATCATACGCGGCACCACCGATCAAACCCTCTTCCATGACAAGGGTGAGACCGGATTGTTGCGCCAACCAAGTCAAAACCTTGCGTGCTTCGGCGACGATTTCTGGACCGATGCCATCACCAGGCAACAACAAAATTGATTTACTGGACATCATTCAAACTCCCTGTGACAAGAACGCCCAGGGGGCAGCCTGGCGTCTTTGCTGTTCATAAAGTTCAATAGCAGACACATGCTGCAAGGTCAGACCAATATCATCCAAACCATGCAACAGGCAATGACGACGGAAGGGATCCACAACAAAGGAAAATTTCTCACCACTGGGGGTGGAGAGGCTTTGCGTTTCCAGGTCAACAGTCAGTTGATACCCCTCCTGGGCAACACACTCTTGCATCAACTGATCCACCTGCTCGCCCGTCAAAACAATTGGCAGAATACCGTTTTTGAAACAGTTGTTGAAAAAAATATCGGCAAAGCTGGGGGCAATCACCACGCGAATGCCATAATCGAGCAGAGCCCATGGGGCATGCTCGCGACTGGATCCGCAACCAAAATTATCCCGGCTCAACAGGATCTGCGCACCCTGATAACGCGGCTGATTGAGGGCAAAATCGGGATTGAGTGGGCGACCGACACAGGATTGTCCTGGTTCGCCACGATCCAGATAACGCCATTCGTCAAACAGGTTGGGGCCAAAACCGCTCCTGTTGATTGATTTCAAAAACTGTTTAGGGATGATGGCATCGGTATCGACGTTGGCACGATCGATCGGTACCACCAGTGCCTGCAAACGATTAAAAGGTTCCATAGCCTCATCTCCCCATCAGTGGCTGGCACGAATATCAACAAAATGCCCGGCAACCGCAGCGGCAGCGGCCATGGCAGGACTAACCAGATGGGTGCGTCCTCCGGGACCTTGCCGACCTTCAAAATTGCGATTGGAGGTCGAGGCACAACGATCACCGGGAGCCAAAATATCGGCATTCATCGCCAGACACATGGAACAGCCAGGAGCTCGCCATTCAAACCCGGCCTCGGTAAAGATGCGATCCAACCCTTCTGCTTCGGCCTGCTGTTTAACCAGACCGGTTCCGGGCACCACCATGGCCAATTTGACAGTCGGGGCAACCTTTTTGCCCACCACCTGTTCGGCGGCCAGACGCAAATCTTCGATGCGCCCATTGGTGCAGGAGCCGATAAAAACAGTATCTACGGCAATATCGGCAATGGCCATGCCCGGTTCCAGCCCCATATAAGCCAACGCCTTGCTGATGGAGCTGCGACGAACCGGATCATTTTCCATGGCCGGATTCGGAAGATGCCCAGTAATCGGCAGCGTCATTTCCGGTGAGGTTCCCCAGGAGACTTGTGGCACCACCTCTTGGGCAGCAAAGGTCAAAACCCGGTCATAACCGGCACCGGGATCTGCTTTCAGTTTACGCCAAGCCTGTTCGGCCTGGTTCCAGACAGTGCCTTTGGGTGCAAAAGGGCGACCATGCAGATAATCGATGGTTTTGTCATCCACAGCCACCAAACCGGCGCGGGCTCCCCCTTCAATAGCCATGTTGCACAGGGTCATGCGCCCCTCCATGGAGAGAGCTTCGATGGCCGAACCGGTAAATTCCAGCACATGGCCCGTACCCCCTGCGGTACCGATACGGGAAATAATATAGAGAATCAGATCCTTGGCGGTCACCCCGGCGGCAAGATCACCTTCGATATGGATCCGCATTGTTTTGGGTTTTTTTTGCGGCAAGGTCTGGGTAGCCAACACATGTTCCACCTCAGAGGTACCAATACCGAAGGCCAACGCGGCAAAAGCGCCATGGGTAGCGGTATGGGAATCGCCGCAAACCACGGTCAAACCAGGGAGAATAATCCCCTGCTCCGGGGCCATGACATGCACCACACCCTGACGAATATCACCCATACCAAACTGACGAATGGCAAAGGTGCGACAGTTATTGTCCAGGGTTTCAACCTGCAGACGGGCGATGGGATCGATAATCCCCTGTTCCAGATGTTTGGTCGGCACATTGTGATCGGGCACGGCAAAAGTTGCTTCGGGACGGCGCACTTTGCGCCCAGCCAAACGCAACCCTTCAAAGGCCTGTGGACTGGTCACCTCATGTACCAGGTGCCGATCAATGTATAACAATACCGTGCCATCGCCATCAGCGCGAATGACATGGGCATCCCAGATTTTTTCAAACAAATTTTGCGGTTTCATTGTGCGATCCTCGACCCCTAGTATCTTCTCCCCCACACCAGCTCAACCCAAGCCCTTCATTATAGCCAAAGCATGGCGGCTCATACAAGTTTTCTGGTAACTATTCACAGGGCAATCGCATTTGCAAATCAGAAAATTATTAGGGAGGTCCGGGAGGAGATTACTCCTCCTGGTGGGTGCAAGGCAAAGCCCTGCTGAAAATGTGCGGCATTGCACAAAAGCGCATGCTTGAGCATTCGCGCACGCCGCACCGATTTGTGTCCCAAAGGGGCACTCTTTGGGAGGGCGGACGCCCGACATGCACCATTTTGCTTGTGGCAACAGTGCGCAAATTTTTCACATGCGCTCACCCTGTGCAGCACTTTTCGTTTTGTCCCTGCCTGGCCACCTCTGTTCTCTGCAGCGACACAAAAAAAAAACTCCACCGCATAACCCAGTGGAGCTCTTGCGCAACCTGGCTGCGGACTCTCTCGCATCCGCAGCCATGGTCGAGAGAGATTCTACAACTGCAATAGAATTTCAGGAATGCGATGAATAAAATCTTTCGGAATCAACCGACGCTTTTCCAACAGCTCAAGACTTTGTTTCAACATCTTTTTTGCAGACACCTTTTCGGCATCCAGCACCAGATCAAACTGAATGGTATGGCTCATCACATCCTCAAACATGGTTTGCATCAAGCGTTGCCGTTGTGCTTCCAGCTCGAGAAAGACCTTTTTCGCCTCTCCTTCATCGATGCCATGTTTTTTGGCCAAGCGATTGGCGCAAAATTTGGCATCGGCTTTCACCTGAATCCGCACCAGATTATCACCGGGCACGACTATATGGGGGCAAATACCGGCAACCACCCCACCCTCCATGGCAATTTCATGGATAGCGGTGGTCAAACGCGCCAAATGCTCGCTGGGAGTGATACCGGGTTGATCATAGATATGGCCCAACCAATAATCAAAAAAATCACCTTCAGCCGCCTGCAGCTCCTGCCAGACACGCTCATGGCGCTCTTTGTCACTAGCCAACTCTTCCAATTTATGGGGATTATAATATTTGACTTGCAAAGTTTCCGCCAAACGGGCGGCCAGATCACCCATACCCGAACCAAATGGCCCAGAGACCATCACCAATGGTTGGCTGGCAACAATACCTTGTTTTTGTTTTTTCGGCTTCGGCATGCGAACAACATATTTATTAACCATAATAAACCCTCTACTCTCAATATGATCCACCAACATATCCGCATATATAATTGACTGGGATTTACAACAGATTCGGCAGCAACATTGTTACTGGCGCCCTGACACAAATACGAAATTTTATTGTAATAATCCCACCATCCAGGATGTTACAATACACGAACAGACTGTGGAGTCAATTAAAATCGTCTCTCATGGCAAAAGAATATCAATTCCGTCATAAAGCAAAAATGTTACGACAGGGAGGAAAGAGAGGGCAATTAATCCTCGGAGGCCACCACCACGCGGTTACGCCCTCCATGTTTGGCTTGATAGAGGGCAACATCGGCCTTTTCCATCACCATTTCCAAACTCTCTTTGGGATGGCGCAGACTGACCCCGGCACTGATAGTAAATTTGCGACCACTCAACACCCCAGGCAAGACCAAATTTTCCACCCGCAGGCGTATCCGCTCTGCAACATCCATGGAATCATGGATGTTGGAACCGACCATTAACAACAAAAACTCTTCCCCACCCAGACGTACCGGAATATCCATGGTCCGGGTCTCTGAGAGCAAAATCTGTCCCAAAGCACGCAAGACATCATCGCCGGCACCATGGCCATAGGTATCATTGACGCTTTTGAAAAAATCCAGATCAAAAGCGGCAAAAGCCAATTGGGTATGGGAATCGCGATCCTGGATTTCAAACAGACGTCCAGCCGCCTCGCGCAGATAAAAGCGGGTATAGAGATTGGTCAACGGATCACGAATGGAGCGCTCATAATAGCGTTGCCGCTCTCCTTCCAGTTGATAGTGCATGATCTCGCGCATGGCAGCCACACTGAGTGCCTCACCCATGCGATTGAGAATCTGCCCCTCCTCCTGGCTGATCACGATAGCCTTGCTCAAGCGAAAAACAGCCAATCCCTTTACACCACCACTCTCGGAATCGCGCAAATGCAATACCAAAGCGGGTTTGCGTTCCTCAACCAAGAAACAGAGATAGACGCCACGCACAGCCCAATCACCCTCCTGTTCCGGCTGTTGGAACAAAGTGAGTATATCGGCTTGCGGCATCTCTTGCCGCCGTTGATAATGATTATCCTGTGACCAAAGCAAAAACTCATCCTGATCCAGTTGCCAGTGAATATCCAATCCATCCAAGGGCAACAACTGTCCCGCCAGTTGCGCCAGCGTCTCCAAAACAGAACGAAACTCACGGACAAACACCAAATCCTTGAAAAATTTACGCAGCAACAGATTGAGGCGGGAGAGCCGTTGCACATCGGTACTGCTTTGTGCCAAGGAGAATAGTCCGCAATCCAACTCTTTCAAACGATCGATCATAAAACGGACCAGATGTTCAGGAATGATCGATCCATGTTGCGGCGCAATCATGCGGATCGGCAGGGGGGAGAGTTTTAGCAACCCATCGAACAAAATGGTTTGCGAAGGCATATAGTGCTCATGGAAGGGACGCATCGCTTCAAAATAGCTTTCGTCCTGGGCAAAGAGATGCCACTCTTCGGTAAAACCACCAAACAGATCACTGGAAAAGAGAACGCCAGACTCTATGTCAAAGGTGCAGAAAGCACCGGGAAAGTGCAAATAGGGGGTAAAAACAAACTGGATAGCACGACCTCCCGCATCCAAGCGCCAAGTCATTTTTTCAATGCACTGAAAGGGAAGGCGAATATTATAATGCTTGAGCAAAGCAATCGCACGCCAATGGGTCAACACCATGGCATCCGGTCGGGTAATCAGTTGATCCAATGCGGGCAAACTGGCGGTAATATCGGGATCCTGATGTTGGCAAATCACCCAACGAATATGCGATAATGGTAGAATGGTTTCTACTTTGCGAATCATCGCGGCATAATTGATCATGGAACCAGGATCAATCAAAATAGATTCTGTACCATTTTCAATCAAATAGGTATGACACTGAAAGGAGTCGTCCTGCAATGGTGCCCCAACCCACCAGATTTTATCCGCAATGGCATATGGTTGGTTCCAGTCGGGTATGGATGTTTCACTCTCCATTTCAGCCGCCCTTTCTGCTCTGTGATCCGATCCTTGGATGAAAAATTTTGACTTTCCTCAGAACGGAATCCTAGCAGATAGCAAGCTCTTGTGTAAAAGGAAAACAACTCATCGTTCGGGAAAATGGCAGGAATACTATTCCGTTCCGACAGACAGAAATAACGACACAAATAGGATATTTGCAAACACAACTGCTCTGCAAAACAGAAGCAATTGTGTTTGCTTTACAGGAAGAATGCAGTGATGATGCGCATAGATAAATTATAAAGACTGCACCGCTTCAACGCTACTCTCCAAGGAGTAGCCACTGCGCAAACGAATGCCTTCCCGGCGCAACAAACGAGAAACAGCATCGTCAGAAACCTGCAACGCATTGGCGATGGCCACCCCACTCCAGCGGGTCCGACCATTGGGTGGAGGCATATCCAAAAGACGTAAAACAGTTTCACGAAATTCGGTATCATAACGAGCCGGACGACCACTGCGCGGCATATCGGTTAACCCCTCCACACCGGATTGGGCAAAGCGATCCCGCCAAAAAATAACGGTATTCGTGGTAGTCTGGAATCGTTCAGCCACTTCGCGGATGGCAGCCCCTTTAAGACATGCCATCACCATTCTCGCCCGTTCAACCAGACGAAATTCTGATTTTTTGCTGCGCACCAACGCTTCGAGCTGTTGCAAGGATTCAAGATCACAATCCAATTGTTTGGCTTTCCTGGACATGGAGATTCACCCAATCAGCAAGTTGAAATTAACCGTGACCGAGTATACATTACAAAATCCACGCCACAATAATGTAACAAAATATATTATATATATTTCAGTAACTTATAAATATTATCAACAGGAAACACCCCCATTATGGGGTGCAGCATTTTATGCTCAATCGAGGGGAATATGGCAAGAATATTAAGACAACTTGCTGTTATTGTTATAATTTTAACTATTGCTGCATTTGGCAAAATGCTGCACCCAGCGTAAAAAATCTATCAGGCAGGATCCAAATGTGAAGTCAATAAACGACGATTCAAGGATTGGCGAGAGATGCCCAACAGCGCAGCGGCATTGCCTTGATTGCCATCCGCCTGACGCATCGCCTCATTGACCAACCATTGTGTCGCTTCGCGCAAGGTAGGCAGACGACCGGGAGCTATCAACAGATGACTCTCCACCCCGGCAGGACCATTGGCCGACTCGGCTAAAGCGCCATGGCTGCTCAATTTGCTGCGTCCATGGGCGCGCACGGCAGCACGAAATCGATCCAACGGCAAAACCGGACCTCCGGCATGATTGGCAACCGCATCATAGACCAAAGCCCGCAACTCGCGCACATTACCGGGAAAGGTATAGGCCGACAACAGCGAATAGATCTCTGGCGGAACTTTGAGTGGGGGACGATTGAGCGATTCTGCCGATTTACGAATAAAATGATCAATCAACAGTGGCAGATCTTCCAAGCGTTCCCGCAACGGTGGAATATCCACCATATGACTGGAAAGACGGAAAAACAGATCGGGACGGAAGGTCCCTTTTTGCATCTCATGCCGCAAATCTTTGTTGGTGGCAGCAATAATCCGCGCCTGTGAGATGCGCGGCACATCGGATCCCAACGGATAATATTGACCATCCTGAATCAAACGCAATAACTTGACCTGGGTGGAGGGCGGCAAATCACCAATTTCATCTAAAAAGAGTGTGCCATCACGCGCCTGGGCGATCAACCCCAAGCGTTCTGTGGAGGCCCCGGTATAGGCACCCCGAACATGGCCAAACAAGGTATCGGAAAACATCACATCGTCCAAACCGGCCACATTGATGGAAACCATTTTGCCAGAGCGACCACTGGCTTTGTGGGCGGCAGTGGCAATCAACTCTTTACCCACTCCGGTTTCACCAGTAATCAAAATCGGTTCTGTCGAGTGCGCCACCGCCTCCAGATATTGAAAAATGGTCAGCATGAGGCGATTTTTGGTAAAGATGGCTGCAAAACAATCGGGATTGCGCAACTGCCCGGAAAAGATCACCTGGCGCAATGTTCCCACATGTTGACGTAACGCCGAGATCTCCAAAGCCCGACGCACTGAGGCAATAAAACGGCTCTCTTCTACCGGTTTGATCAAATAATCAAAGGCCCCATGCTTCATACAAGAGACCGCCCACTCCACATCCTGAGAGGCGGTCAAAACCACAACCGGAATCTCTGGACGCAAAGCAATAATCTTTTTCAACAACTCCGGCCCAGGCAGATGGGGCATGATCAAATCCAGCAAAACCATCCCCACGGTATGCTGTTCCAACCACGGGATCACCTGGCGTGGATCGGAAAAGGTCACCGAGGGACCAATACCATGGCTCTCCAACAAATAACTGCTGCTAAAGAGAATATCTTCCTCATCATCCACCAGCACGACCGGAATCTGCTCTCCAGGCGGTAGTGCTTCAAACATGCTCATTCCTCCCCATCCCATCTGCATGTACAGAACTAAGCTGCACCGTTGCTTGGGGTCTTCCCTCCTTGGTGGTATCCAGCGGCAGCAAAATGGTAAATTGCGACCCTTCACCCGGTTTGGAGTAGAGTTGAATCGTACCGCGATGACTGCTCACAATCTCCTGCACCAGCGAAAGGCCCAACCCGGTCCCACCCCTATCGGCGCGTGTAGTAAAAAATGGATCAAATACAAACGGTTGTACATTATGATCAATGCCGCAACCCTCATCTTCAACCATTATCCGCACCATATTTTCGACACAATCAGCCTGCAGCAACACCCCTTTGCTGCGCTCCGGTAACGACAACAGGGCATTCATCACCAAGTTGATAATCACCTGCTCCAACTGCTGAAAATTACCCCATACCAGCAAGAGGCCGTCGGCTGTCGCTGATCCATCAATGCGCACAGTAAAATGGTCGCTATGACGCTTGACTTGATGTTCCAACAAGGTGACTGAAGCCCGAATCACCTCCTCCACATTGACAAAATGGCCCATGCTGCTCATATCGTCACGAGCCAGCGCTTTCAAACTTTCAATAATTTTACTGATACGCTCGGCACCATTGCTGATACCCGCCAACAGACGCGGAATTGCCTCTACCGCCCGTTCAAAGGGCACTCCGGCAAGGGTAAACTCGCGGACGGTTTGATGGTACTCCTGCAACACCAGCAGAGCATCCTGCCAACTTCTTTTCAACAAAGAGACATTAAAAGTAACCGCATTGTTGGGATTGTTGATCTCATGGGCAATGCCGGCAGCCAAAGTTCCCATGGATGCCAGCCGCGCATTGCGCAATGCCTTGAGTTCCAATGTGCGCCGTTCACTGACGTTGGTAAACAACACCATGGTTTCGATCAAACGATTTTCCCGACGAATGGGCGCAATACGCACCTCCCACCAATAAAACTTACCCACCTGGTGGGAAAATTGGTGCGGTTGTCCGGTCTGCAGCACCATGGAGATGGCAGACTGACACACATCCAAGAGCTCTTGCGGCAGAATGGAGACAAAATGTTTTCCCATTACCTGTTGCTGACTGGGGGAGTGCTCCCCCAGAATCGGCAGCTCCCGGTTGATAGCCCGCACCACTCCCTCGCGATCCACGATCAAAATGGTATCTGGTGACTGCTCGAAAAAGACCCGCAAGGTAGTTTCCGACTTGACCAACTCTTCATACAAGGCAGTGCGTTCAATGAGTGAACGGCGCGTCCAATAGAAAAAAAAGGTGGTCACACCGGTCAACAACAAGCCCACCATCAAAGCCGCTGAAGGGGCATGGGAAAAGCCTTCCGCACTACGAAACTGTGGTGTTGCCGCACAGGTAATTGCCCATACCCGATCGGCCACCTGAAAATATTCAGCCAAATAGAGTGATTGCCGACGCCGCCAATCCTGCCAATTATGGGCTGTCACCTCTTCCCGATGGGCGCTGCCCAAACGGCTGGCATAAAAATCCAAAAATTGCGGCTCATGTGGCATGGTCATATCGAGCAACAAAAACTCCACACCGCGTGGTTCCAAAATACTGATAGATAGATTGGCCAATTGCGAAATATCGATTGTCCCCACCACCAGGCCCAACAAGGCTCCACCATCGGCACTGTTCTGGGATCCAGATCGTTGATTCGACAAAACAGGAACCACTATATAGACTTTAACCGAATACATCTCCCCATGCCGACCCAGGACAAAACTGGCTGTCATGCGCCGCAGGGTACGTGCCCGTTGCAAACTGTCTTGCACAGCACTGTTGTGCAGATCAACCTCTCCTTCTACGGAAACAGGCGAACCCTTTTCCGGAATCCAGTTCAAAGAGGAGAGCCAGGGGTGATCAAACAATAATTTATGGTAAAAGGAACGCAGGCGGGCCAAATCCAACATTTCGGCATTTTCGACAAAATTGCCGGACAGTTGAATCGCATCAACGGCAGAGGTGATACCACGTTGAAATATTCGATTGCGATTTTGTGCTACCCAGTTGAACTCCACCTGATGATAGAAGCTCAACTGGCGGTCCATCATTTTCCAGGCAGCGATCGAGACCACCAGCCCGATCATCAAAACCAACAGCGTTGCCAAATGACGATCTGGACTTAACAGGCGTTTGGCAAATCTGGAAATAGATTGCAAAGCATCCCACATGCGCGGCGATTTCCATTCGTTGGGAGGCCAAAACTCAGTTCCTGGATGCGACTCACTGTTACCTGTTCTGTCTGTGCGGTGCACAGGCGCCTACAAAAACCAACCAAGGTTCCGTCACAGGAGAGGTAACCACACCGCACAAACTCTACACTGGGGTGAGCTGCCCGTCAATTCAACCTTCCGAACCAGAAAAGTGAGCATCCCAAACTGGTTAACCCACCATCTTCAGAAAAACAGCGCACGTTTGCTCTCTGAATACAGTTGCCCACCATCATCTGCCTGTTGGCCAACGACAAAAAACAGAACAGCCTCCGCAAAAAGGGGATTACCCCGTTTGCGGAGGCCACACAACAATTACACCTGCACCATGATATCGTACAATACCGTACCCGCTTCAGCCACTTCATCGGCCAGATTGGAAAGATGACGATACAACTCGCGGTGACGGAAGAGATCCAGCGTATTGCTCAGCAACCGCTCTTCCATATCACCTTCAGTGTTTGCTGCGACCTGCTGTGCCCGGACTGGCCCATCCAAAAATGTGGCCAGAGCTTGCCGATAAAAGGTCTCAACATCATGTTCCGACTGTTGTACCAAACGCTCTTCATCCACAGCTCCCAAAGGATCAAACGAGAGCTTGACATAGCCCCGATGCAAGGCATCGGTACCACGTTTGATAATTTTTACCATCTCCACCATTGGCTCTGTTGTGGTCAATTGAAACGCTTCCACTTCCCGCACAGTGGTCTTGGCATAGTTGAGAATCATATCGATGCTGGTAATAGCGCGATAGAGATCCTCTCGGTCCAATGGAGTGGAAAAGGCTTTGGCTAAAATAGCAAAATTGCGAGCCTGGACAATATCGCCTTGCTTTTCCAATTCTCGGACCATAGCACCCTTTTCTGGATCACCTGTCTCCATAAAGGCCACTAACGCATCCATACACTGTGACATTACTTCGCACTGTTCAATCAGCAAAGCAAAAAAGTCTGGAGTTTTGGGAAAAACATTCTCCATCAACCTGACCCAGAACGATGGATGGGGGGTATTGACCTCCAAACGCGCTCTGGCCTTGCCACTTAACTGTTCTTCTTCGCCCATCGGAGCTCTCCTTAAGAGACCTGAACCACAATATCGTGCAACACCGATCCCGCTTTGGCAATCTGATCTCCGGCGTTGGACAGATGGCGATACAGTTCACGCCGTTTGAAAATTTCCGTAACCGCACCCATCACCCGACCTTCAACGGTAGCCTCTTTGCTCAACTTGATTTTTTCCAGATGAATTTCCGGTTGGAACAGGTTGCTCAAAGCTTTACGATAGGCTTTTTCCACGTTGCGCTCGGATTTGCGCACCGCCAGGGCATCATCTTCGGCCATGGCCGGATTGGTTCCCAGTTTGGCAAAACCCAATTTCAAAGCATCGGTACCTTCACTGAGAATACGCGCCATATCCAACATATGCTGATCGGGAGACAATTTGAAAAAACCGATCTCCTGAATGGTGGTATTGGCATAATGCAACACGGTATCAATTGCGGTGATGGCCCGGTAAATATCCTCCCGGTCCATGGGAGTGGCAAAAGATTTATTCAGCACATACATACTGCGATTTTTGACTTCGGTACCCTTTTTTTCCAGATCGCCGATGAGAGCACCTTTGCTCTGATCGCCGCCCATGTACTCCACCAAAGCCTCCATCGCTTCGGAAACCAGGGCGCACTGTTCGTTGATCAACGTATAGAAATCGGGAACCCGTGGATAAACATTGGCCAAAAGTTTGGCTGCCATAGGGGAACTGCCGCTCATTTGCATACCTCCACATCGCTTGGGGCCGTCACGGCCCACTCGGTTAACTCGTCCGAACGGTTGAAACAGGGCCAGACTGATGTATTATACATCAACCGGTGATCATTCTGACCAAATAATAGGTCAAAATGGCTACCAATGCCGATCCCGGAATGGTAATCAACCAGGTGCTGACGATCTCTTTGGCCTTGGCCCAGCGTACCGCTTTGGGCCGTTCGGATGAACCAATACCCATGATTGCTGAACTGACCACATGCGTCGTTGACACCGGCGCCCCAAAAACCGAAGCCGCCAGAATCAGCGTGCCGGAGGTCAACTGGGTATCCAAAGCATGCAGCGGACGCACTTTATAGATACCAAAGCCAACAGTGCGCACGATACGCCAACCACCGGAAAGAATGCCCAGCGTGATGGCAACAGCACAGGACATGATCACCCAACCGGGCACCACAAATTTGTCCACAAAACCACCCAAAACCAACACCAGGGTGATGATACCCATACTCTTCTGCGCATCATTGGCCCCGTGCGAAAAGGCCAGACCAGCCGCAGTCACAAATTGAAAACGTTTCAACCAACGGTTGGCAGAGGGCTCTTCATTGCGCAACAACCAACGCATCCCCCTGTGAATAAAATAGCCTGCCCAGAATCCCAGCACCGGGGAAATGATCAACGACAGCAAAATTTTGAAAAAGCCGGTGAATTTGCCTTGCGCCAGTTCGCTGAAACCCCAAATCACATTCTGCGAACCAGCCGAAACAACGACTGCTCCGATCAGACCGCCCACCAGCGCATGTGAAGAGGAGGAGGGAATGCCGTACCACCAAGTTGCCATGTTCCAGAAAATGGCCCCCCAGATGCCGCAGAGCACAATGGTCAACGACAGGTGAGGTGGAACATCGCCAATTGTAATAAATTTGCCAATGGTATTGGCAACAGCCGTACCTCCCAGAATCGGACCCAAAAATTCAAAGGTACCGACAATGATCACCGATTGGATCGGTGTCATAGCCCGGGAAGCGATAATGGTTCCGATAATATTGGCAGCATCGTGAAAGCCGTTTGTGTAATCGAAAATAAGCACGATCACCACAGCAGTCACTGCCAGGGTAAAAAGTGTATCCATAGGTTTTCTATTCTCTCCGATGACCACGTTGGACAAATTGGAGTTGTCGCCAACTCTTGAGCAGAGCCAATACCCGACAATCAGAAACGGCGCGCTTCGTTCTGGTCTGCCAATAATTGCTGCTCCACTCTTCTTTGTTGTGCGCACCACCCCGCAACGGAATGATGGGCGGGAGTATACAGCGAGCTTTGTCTATCGTGAAAGGGTAATTTTACGTTTGTCGCAAAAATAGTTTGCATTATTTATTGCACTGCACACATGTTAATTGCGATTATTTAACGCAATTTTCCTTTTTTTCCAGTTCGTATCGCTGTGCTTCTCTTTGTACATAAATGTCATTTTTGCAATAAACTGCTCATTATTCCTCTGTTTTTACCAATACTCTCCCTTGTTGCACGCTTTCGCCCTATAGTGACCTCAACTGTGTGAAATCACGCAAACGTACTGTGTGAAATCACTCATTCCTGAAGATGCAATAGATTTTTATTATTTTTTATCAGTCAATTAACTATTGGTTCAACAGTTGCGTTATCTGTTTGGTTCGCGTCGCAATTGGCCAGCATGACACTCTCTGACCCGCTCTACGGATTGACACGTTGATTGTTGACACCTCTTCTTTCCTGGATCAGGAGTATGCTCCGTTACCAGCAAGCAAACTCCCGGAAAGGCGTAAACTCTTTCATCCGGCTCTCGCCGCTGCCATACTTCTCCATATTGCTGGAATGGGGTTGCTGTGGTGGCATCTTTTGCCCAGCCATACACACACTCCGCCAGCAATGGTGGTCGATCTCTTACTCATACCACTTTTGCATGCCGATGCTGCAAATACAGAAAGCCCCCCACCTCCCACTCCCACAGTAGTCGAAGAGCTGCCAATTGCAGCTCCAGCCCCCCCCCCTCCTGAAGCTGCTCCCCTTCCCACGCCAGAGTTGCCACCTGCTGCTCCTAAAACAGTAACCAGCAAAACGGCGGTGCGCAAAAAAATGGAGCCACGACTTGCCGCAACACGAGTATCGTCTGACTGGCAAGCAAGCAACAACCAGCAACCGACAATGGACAACCCACAACCGCGTTCTGAGCAGCCTCCGTTTGCCGCAACAACCACCCTTTCTGATAGCCCGCCACGCAGTCAGGCTGCCTATCTGAATAATCCAAAACCGCTTTATCCCCCCTTTGCCCGCAAGCAGGGGCGTGAAGGAACGGTAATTTTAGTTGTAGAGGTAACAGAAGAGGGAGCAGCAGAGGCGGTGCGGGTCCAATCAAGCAGTGGTTCAGAGCTGCTGGATCATGCAGCCTTGCAGGCGGTCAGACAATGGCGCTTCATTCCCGCCTATCGGCATGGTCGTGCGGTACGGGAAAGTGTGGAAATCCCAATACGTTTTCAATTAAGCAATCCCTGAAACAAAAGGTAACCATGCAGCACCCACATCAACTGCGGGTCCAGGGAGGGCACCTCCCTGGCCGGGTCCAG
>NZ_RXIU01000047.1:16466-19419 GCF_004217665.1 Candidatus Magnetaquicoccus inordinatus
ACAACTGATTCCGCCACTCCCTGCACAACGGTTTATTTACTGTTGGTGCACTGCATGGGACACAAATATCCTTGAGTACCAAAACGGCTGTGACACTCTGTAGCACACCAATTTTTTCCATCCACCCGGTAGCCTGCGGCACCGCACAGATTATAAATTGCCTCCAAAGCCAGATCGGCTGTGGCATAGTGATGTTCACCAATTTTACTCATCAACCCGGTGGCACGAAACACATCCAACACCTGTTTTTTCAACCCGCAAAACAGCATCACAATTCCTTGTTCGTGCAAACGCTCCATGACACTGTGAATCACCTCTTCGCCAGAGGAGTCGATATCATTGATCCCATCACCAACAATCAAGATATATTTGGTTCCTGGATTGTCGGCGATGGCATGCAGCACCGCATCCTCAAAATAGGCCACATTGGCAAAATAGAGACGACCATCAAAACGGATGGCAGTCACAATGGCAGAGGTGGGCAGCTTGTTGACTCGGGCATCGCGCAACGAACCATCAGGACTGCGTCCCAAAATGGCCACCCGTGGTTTCATGGTATGGTAGAGAAAGAGTCCCAGAGAGAGAAAAGTACCTACCATGATCCCTTTATCCAAATGCGGAGCGGCCAACAAGGTGACTGCAAAGGTCACCCCCACCACCACCCCATCGATATGGCTGGCCTGCCAGGTATGCTTGATGGCCGTGGGAGTCAATAGACTGCTGGCAGCAAAGAGGATGATCACTGCCAAAACCGCCTTGGGCAGATCGTAGAGATAAGGGGTCAGAAAAAGAAGGGTGACCCCGACAAACAGCCCATTGAAGACCATGGCAAAGCCGGTCTTCGCACCCGCCTGCAGATTGATTGCGGAGCCGGTAAAGGAGCCGCATGCCGGATAGGCTTGGAAAAATGCTCCGCCCAGATTGGCCACTCCCTGACCGATCAACTCTTGATTGGGATCGATCAACTGTTTGGATTTGGTTGCCATTGCTTTGGCCATGGAGATCGACTCCATAAAAGCCACCAAAGAGATAATCATGGCAGCAGGCAGCAGCACCATAAAGGCATCCAGATCCAGTTTTGGCATACGAAAAGAGGGCAAACCGGCAGGTATGGTGCCGACAATATCGCCACCACTGCTCATTTGTACTTTATTGCCAAGGATTTTCTTGATGTGCCATTCGCGGCCATCGCTTTCCACACCGCTGGGCAGCTCCCCTTCCAGGTAGAAAAGCGATTTACCATTGCTCAACTCTTTGCCACGCACAAACTCCATGCGATTGATCTGTCTCTGACTCAATTGGTTGGCCTTTTTCAAAGCATCCATATCCAGATTAAGCATATTGATGGCATGGTTGAGATTAATCGCCACTCTGGCATTGCCCTCTTTGCCAGCAGCGCGGAGTTGAGTCGATTTTTCGGTAAACTCTCCCATCAACTCGGTAATTTTTTGCTCATTAGTGGCAAAACCAGCAATTTTACTCTGCGCAGATGCGGTAGCAATTTGCTCCAGGGAGATTTTTTCTTGATTGGCAAAACCGGCAAAATGGCTGATCAAGGTGGTAATGACCACGACAATCAAAACGCTTGGTTTGGCCAAAAAGGAGACCTTTTTCAAGGTCAACATCAACACTCCCGCCAAGACCGACATCGCCAAGGTTGGCAGATGGGTGAGGGGAAGATAGCCGAACATCTCCCAGATATCTTTCAAAAATGAATCACTGCGCCCTTTTGGAATACCCAGCAGCATATCGAGTTGCGACAAAGCAATGATGATGGCCGCAGCATTCATGAAGCCGAGAATGACCGGGTGCGATACAAAGTTGACGATGGTTCCCAGCTTGACCACGCCCAAAAGCAACTGGATGATCCCCACCAATAGCGCCAGCAAGAGAGCCAAACCGACAAACTCCTCGGTCATCGGCACTGCCAACGGGGTTACCGCGGCAGCGGTCATCAAGGAGACCACCGCCACCGGTCCGGTGGCCAGTTGTCGGCTGGAGCCCCATAATGCTCCCAGAAAAGCCGGAACCAAAGCTGTATAGAGCCCAAAATAGACTGGCAATCCAGAGAGTTGGGCATATGCCATCGCTTTGGGAACCAGAACCAACGCCCCGGTAATCCCAGCCATCAGATCATCACGTAATACCAACGAAGGAATTGGAAACCAGCTCAGAAAGGGAAAAAACCGCGTCATCAACCTGCTGTTGTTCATATGGATCCTCAATAAGAGGCCAGACAACTTGACACAATGTACCCACAAAAAGTGTAGCTGCCGGGCAAGGAAACTGGCAACAAAAGATGAGCTGGCAAACGAGGAGGATTGGCAGAGGGAGATCTCTTCAACCCAACGGCAGAAAAAAAGCAACACTCTCCCATACCTTGATCCCAATGGCAGCGCAACCCCCCTATACCATGGGGTATGCTCCACCGTCAAGGCACTGGTAGCCGGAATAAGGCAGAATGATGAA
Organism: Candidatus Magnetaquicoccus inordinatus; assembly: GCF_004217665.1. Lineage (GTDB taxonomy): Bacteria > Pseudomonadota > Magnetococcia > Magnetococcales > Magnetaquicoccaceae > Magnetaquicoccus > Magnetaquicoccus inordinatus. The sequence goes on from NZ_RXIU01000047.1 coordinate 18,936, forward strand.
AAATATTAAGGAACTTTTTTCTGTTTTATGAACCGCTTGTTTTATATCTCCTTCCTGATACGCGCTTGTTTTGGGAAAAAAAAGCACTCTCGACAGCCTCTCTCCCTGCACACTGCAGCATAAAGAGAGGATCGCGCTGTGCCAGCACTGCATGCACATTTTGCAGAGCATAAGAGTCAATAGCAGATTGTATTCCAATATTTTTTTGCAATAATATCATATATATAAATTTAACATCACCATCCCATCCGCAATAGCTATTGAATTTTGCAACACTGGATCGACCAATCCTCTCCCCAAAACTCCCGAAGCACTGCCGCAACAACACATTGTAAAATCAGTTGTACAGCGCTGCAGAAAAGGCAGGGCAATCGCATTTGCCAATTTTCTCACTGTTGCCACAAGCGAAACTGTGCATGTCGGGCATCCGCCCTCCCAAAGAGTGCCCCTTGTGGGCACAAATCTGTGCGGCGTGCGCGAATGC
>NZ_RXIU01000470.1 GCF_004217665.1 Candidatus Magnetaquicoccus inordinatus
CCCTTACAGGTGTAGGTTTTTTATAGAAAGTTAGAAATTAACGGCGAAACAAGAAGATCCGATAAATAAGTACGGTCACCACACCAAACTTACTTGTCGGAGGACATCATGTTTCGCCATCCTGGATTGTACACGTGGGTTGACACCGTTGCCAGCCATTTTCCGCAATTGAGCAAGCCGCAGGCCCTTGTCTTGGCGTTGTGGAGTTTTGGCATGACCATCGCCAAATCTTGCGCGTTGGGTGCTGTGGCAGATTCTCTGGCGACACTGCTTGGCCGGTCGTTTGGTACTATGCGTGAACGTTTGCGCGACATGTATCGGGAAGCAGGTGCAAAATCTGGTCAGAAACGTGACGAGCTTGATCTGAATGTGTGTTGGGCACCATGGTTGACCTGGGTGTTAAAGAGTTGGTCGAACAAACAAGTCGCCATCGCCATTGACGCAACGACATTGGGTGAACGTTTCGTGGTTCTTGCCATCAGTGTTCTTTACCGTGGCTGTGCTGTTCCGGTGGCATGGAAAATTTTGTCTGCCACTGGGAAACATCCATGGGAACCAGAGTGGTTAGCTTTGTTGAAGCACTTCAAAGCAACCATACCGCCAGATTGGACGGTGATCGTTCTGGCTGATCGAGGCTTGTATGCTAAGTGGTTGTTTTTAGCCATTATCGGTTTGGGTTGGCACCCTCTGTTGCGTATCAACCAACAGGGTACGTTTCGACGTCAAGGTCGGTGTCGTTGGACACCTTTAACTGAGTTGGTTCCCTCTGTAGGTCGGAGTTTTGCGGGACACGGCACGATTTTTCAAAGTAAGAAGGCTCGGTTGGAATGCGTGTTGCTGGCTCGTTGGGATGAGGGGTACAAGGAGGCTTGGTTGGTTCTGACCGATCTTCCACCACATTCGGCAAATGTATGCTGGTACGGGCTGCGGGCTTGGATCGAACAGGGGTTCAAACGCCTCAAACGTGGGGGATGGCAGTGGCAGTACACGCGCATGGAAGATCCTGCTCGTGCGGAGCGAGTGTGGCTTGCCCTCGCCCTGGCTACTTGGTGGTTGCTGTCTGTGGGCGGCGAAGCAGAGGCATCCTTGCCCGTCGAGACCATGTCCCAAGTGCCTGGCTCTGTCCGAAGACAACGGCAAGGGTGGCGTTTGGTAGGCATCTTTCGACATGGTTGGAATTTGATTATGGCGGCTTTGCTCAACCACCAACCGATTCCTCTCAGTTACGGGGTGCCGGAACCTTGGCCAATTCTGCCTAAAATCGAGGTGATATGAAAAAATCTACACCTGTAAG
>NZ_RXIU01000471.1 GCF_004217665.1 Candidatus Magnetaquicoccus inordinatus
TGGCCGCACGCAGCACAACATACTCCCTACATGCTCCGACCAAAACCAGAAGACAGCCCACTTCCCACGACTGACCGGGAGTGGATGGATCCCCGTTTTCCGCAGATTCCCTTGCTTGGTCGCGAAGAGACCTGGAAAGCGCTGCACGAGTGGCTAAAGGGAACGGGAATCAGTGTACAGGTTATCACCGCACCCGGAGGCACTGGCAAAACCCGTCTGGCTTGGGATCTTTGCCGTGCTGCCGAAAAAATGGGGTGGGATGCGGGTTTTTTGCGACAGGATGCTCTGCAACAACTGCTCTCGCATACCGATCCTGCCGCCTGGAACTGGTATCAACCCACCTTGCTGGTGATCGACTATGCCGCCTTTGCCGCCGGGGAGATCCATACCTGGCTCTTGCGCTTGTCTGAAAGAAGAGAGCATCCATTTGCCTTACGCATCCTGCTCCTGGAACGTCATGGCCAGCCTGGAGAGGGATGGTGGGACAAGGTTTTTAACGGCTCAAGCAGCGATACGGAAAACCGCGATATAGAGAGACTGCTCGCCACCCCGGCTCCGTTAAAGATCAACAAAGAGATGGACTTGGAGTGGCGACGGGGTATCCTGTCTGCGGTCTTGGCAAAAAGAGCTGTTTCCTTCAGCCTGCCGAATGATCCTCAGTTTAATACTCTATTGGAGAAGCTCCCCTGGGGTAATGAGCCTCTGTTTCTGATCATGGCCGCACTGCTGGCGGCTGGAGGTAATCTTTCCTCTCTGCTGGCACTCAATCGCAGCGAACTGGTCATGAAGATGGCTGACAGAGAGCTTTCCCGTCTGCGCGGCTTTGCTGGCGGGGTGCCAGGACGAGCAAAAATCCTCTGTCGTTTGGCAGCCTGTGCCACCCTGACTAAAGGCTTGAGCAGAGAAAAAGTCATGGATTTGGCTGAAGAGGAAAAAAAGGAGTTGCGGTTACCTTCTGCCGGGGATCCGGGGGATTTTGCCGATGTGCTCCATCAAGCACTTCCTGGACCTGGAGAAGATATTGCACCCATCCTCCCCGATCTGCTGGGAGAGGCGGTCATTCTCAAACTGTTTTCCAACGAGAATTATCCGAGTATCGCCCGCTCGTTTGACTTGGCACCAAAAAATACCGCAGAAACGCTGGTCCACTGTGTTCAGGACTATTGCGATCCCTCCTATCCCAAGCAACACCGACAGCCCATTGACTGGCTGGCCCAACTGATCCGTTGCCCTGCCTTCGACTTGGAACAGGCCATGGCCATTTCTGATGCCATGCCCTTAACCAGCA
>NZ_RXIU01000472.1 GCF_004217665.1 Candidatus Magnetaquicoccus inordinatus
CAGGCAACCTATTGGTTGCGCCAATCGGCGCGTCAGGGATATGGCAAGGCACGCCTGAGCATGCAAACCCTGCCGGGTGCCACCTTGACACCGCGCGCTACGCCCAGCGCTCAGGCAACGCCCAGAACCACAGCTCTGAAAAAACAGCGCGCAACTCCCACAACCGTGCAGCGCCTGTCGTCACCCGCCAAAAAATCTTTTACCAGCAAAAAAGCAGCCTCTCCAAAAGCTGTCTCGCCAGTAGCCGCCTCGGTCCCTGCTGAGTCTGTTTCCTCTGACAGCTCTGCCGCTTTTCTTGCCCAAGCCGGTGCTGGCAATGCCACACCCATCCCTGTTGCCAATACAAGCTCTGCTCCGACGAGTCAGGGAGAGGTGGTCGCCAGCAGTGTTCCCAGTCGTTTCGTCGACTCTGCAGCACCTGTAGAGCTGCCCGCACCCATTCCCAATGCCCGCTCTGAGCAGATTGCGCAAGAGACTTCCTCCTACAGTTCGCCATTGGGGGGATTTGGTGCTCAGTCCGCAAACACAGCAGAATCTTCTTATGTACCAACCACATCTACACCAGAAACAGCCTCTTTGCCACCACCTGTTGCGACTGCGCGAACGCCACTACCGGAACAACCGCCAGTGCTCCATTTTCGCATGGTTGATTCCGGGCAGGAGCCAGGAGTCGTGCGTGGAGGAGCAGTAGAACAGGATCTCTCCTATCCCGCCCATCAACCCGCCAGCGTACCCACCGCCCGCTATGTCGATAATGGTAATGGTACCATTACCGATCGTTTGCGCGGCCTGGTGGGTTTGAAAAATGCCAACTGTTTTGGTCGACAAATGTGGGAAGTGGCCAACACAGCCATACACAATCTGGCAGATGGTCAGTGTCAGTTACAGGATCAATCCCGTGCTGGTGATTGGCGTCTGTTGAGCCGCGATGAGATGCACATTTTGTTGGATTGGCAGGAGAGCGGTCTCTTTGAGGGGGTCATTGCTTCCGGTTATTATTGGTCCAGCACTCCCCATGAGGCCAATCCGGGCCACATCTGGTATCTGATGCCCAGCAAAGGGATGTTGTATAACGGCAGTCAAGAGCGCAAAAATGCCTCCTGGCCGGTCAGGGCGCTGCGTCGATAAGTGGTGCAGTTGGCTCTGTTGCTGTTGGAACAACCGTTTTTCCCTGGCAACTATTCACCATACAAAACAACTGCGGGTTCACCATACAAAACAACTGCGGGTCCAGGGAGGGCACCTCCCTGGCCGGGTCCAGGGATGGAATCCCTGGGATTTT
>NZ_RXIU01000473.1 GCF_004217665.1 Candidatus Magnetaquicoccus inordinatus
TGGACAAAAAATTGTTTTCAACTCCGATCGGGCCGGTACACCACAATTATATATCATGGATTCCAAAGGTGGAGATGCCCGCCGTATCACCTTTGAGGGCAACTATAATGCAGCTCCCTCCTGGTCACCACGTGGTGATCTGATCGCTTTTGTGCATGGCGGAGGAGGGCGTTTTCGCATTGCCGTCATTACCCCAGATGGAAAAAACATGCGGGTATTGACCGATTCCTGGATGGATGAATCCCCCACTTGGTCACCCAATGGTCGGGTTATCCTGTTTTCACGCCATAATGGCAGTCGTTCCCAGCTTTACAGTATTGATTTGACGGGCTATAATGAAAGGCTGGTGCCTGTTGGTGATTCGGAGGGCTCTGATCCCTCCTGGTCACCTTTGATCAAATAGGTACCTTTGGTTTTGATTTCTATTCTATTGAGAGGTTTTCCATGAAACGAGTCGGATTGTTGACGGTGGCACTGTTGTCTCTGGGTCTGTTGGCCGGGTGCGGTTCCGCACAAAAGGCTGGTGAGGGAGATCAAGCGGGCGCCGATGGGGCGGGCAGAGATGGCAAAGGAATTAACCGCATGGGAGGTTCTTCCGTCAATCTGAACGATCCTTCCCGTGGTGGTGCCGGTGGTGCCGGAGGCTATCGCTTTGATGTCAATGTAGAGCCGGAACATCGGGTCTATTTTGAATATAACTCGGCTTTAATCAATGATCGGGCCGCGCAGATTTTGGCGCACAATGCCGGATGGATTTTGGCTCATGGGCCAAAAGGGGTGATCACCGTGGAAGGCCATTGCGACGAGCGCGGTACTCGTGAATTTAACTTGGCTTTGGGACAACAACGGGCAGATGCAGCAGTGCGTTTTCTGGTCTCCCAGGGTTTGCCAGCCAACCGTTTGAAAGCGGTCTCCTATGGCAAGGAAAAACCCATGGTGCCTTCGCATGATGAATCGGCCTGGAGCAAAAACCGTCGCGCCGAGTTGGTTTTGCGCTAATTTATTGAGACAGGTAAATGGCCATGAAAACCGGAACATCCCAATGGATACCACTTCTGCACCTGCCGGGTCGCCGTTGTGTCCTGACGGCGTTGACCGGTTTGCTGCTTTTGACGCTCAGTGGCTGCGCCGGTGGTTTGGGTGGGGGCAAGGAACGCCCCCAACCCGAATGGGAAAAGCCGCTGCAAGATATTGATCATAAAGTGGAGCAGACAGAAAAAAGCAGCAAGGCTGCTCTCTCTGATCTGCAGCGGCGTCTGGCCGCCCAAGAGGCAGAGATGC
>NZ_RXIU01000474.1 GCF_004217665.1 Candidatus Magnetaquicoccus inordinatus
GCCCCCTGTACCAAGGGTTCCATCAAGCAGGCGGCACACTCCTGACCATGCTGGGCCAGATAGCGATCAAGAATTTGCAACGCCTCTCGCTCTTTCTGCTCAACCTGCTCATCCTCTTCCCAGGTTGCTGGAAAGGGCATCCAATCCACAGGAAACAGCATAGAACGAAACGGTTCAAAAAAACCACTGGAGCCACCAACAGACATGGCACCGACAGTATCCCCGTGATAGCCACCAGAAAATGCCAAAAAGCGTTCCCGTTTTCTCCCCTGATTAAAAAAATACTGCCGGGCCATTTTCAAGGCCACTTCTACTGCCGTCGAACCATTATCGGAGAAAAAAACCCGCTGCAAACCTGTTGGCAAATGAGCCACCAAGGCTGCCGCCAATTGCGCTGCCGGTGGATGGGTAAAACCAGCAAAGACCACCTGCTCCAGGGTCATGGCCTGCTGGGCAATAGCCTGGGCAATGCGTGGATGGGCGTGACCATGGGTGATGACCCACCAGGAGGAGATAAGATCCAAATAGTTTTGCCCATCTGCTCCCTGCAAGGTCGCTCCTTGTGCTGCGACAATTGCAGTCGGTCGCGGAGCGGTTTTGGCTTGGGTAAAAGGGTGCCAAAGATAACGTTCATCCCACTCTACCCACTCCGGCAGCGCACCACTCATCTGTCTCTCCCCTCTCGCTCCCATGCGCACATGAATTGCAACCTGTACAAACCATTCAAGAAAAGTTCTGCAAACCTAATGAAAAATATTTACTGACTATAACTATTCACTACCCAAAACAACTGCGGGTCCAGGGAGGGCACCTCCCTGGCCGGGTCCAGGGATGGAATCCCTGGGATTTTGCTTTTAATCTTTTGCCTTTGGCGCGCTTTTCACACTAAGCCGACGCGCTTATCTCCTCCTGGTGGGTGCAGGGCAAAGCCATGCTGGTAATGTGCGGCGTTTCACAAAAGCGAATGCTTAAGCATTCGCGCACGCCGCACCGATTTGTGCCCCGCAGGGGCACTCTTTGGGAGGGCGGACGCCCGACATGCACAGTTTCGCTTGTGGCAACAGTGAGGAAATTGGCAGATGCGCTTGCCCTGCCCCAGAGGCTTTGCCTCTGGACGCCACCAGGGAGGTTCCCTCCCTGGAGCCGCAGTTGTTTTGGGTGGTGAATAGTGACGCTTCTATTGCCTTGGTATGGCGCCGCAAATGTTTGCTACTTTGCTGAGGAGGCAGCGATGGGCGGCAGGTGTGACAGGGATTCGACGACACAATCCCAGGCCCGA
>NZ_RXIU01000475.1 GCF_004217665.1 Candidatus Magnetaquicoccus inordinatus
CGCACGTGACCTGCCAGAGTTGCTTGCTGCTCTTGATTAGGCTGTCCCGGCAGCGTGCCTTTGCTCTATTCGGTCTGCTTGCCAAGGAGAGAGATTGGCTGCTGTGTTGCGGGATGCGGGCTCTTTTCTGGGGGTGAGGGGTGTGCTTGTTTTTCATTTTCTTTGACTTTCTGCAACAATGCGATAATACTGTCTGGTTAATAAGATTGCGCCCCCAATAAAGGAACCCAAGCATGTTGGCAGTGCCTGTTATTTTGCCCTCTTCGGCGACTGATCTGGTTCTTTATGACCAGGAGCAGGGTTTTGCGGCTTTTGTGCGGCGGGCGCTGCAATCTCCACTTCTCAGTGCGGAAGAGGAGTTGCGACTGGCTACCCAACTGCATGAGGGTACTGAACGGCAAGCCCGGGAAGCGGCGCATGCTTTGGTGCATGCTTATCTGCGTTTGGTGATCAAAACAGCGCGCGAATATCTTCACTATCGCATCAGCCTGCCCGACCTGGTCCAGGAGGGTACAGTCGGCCTGATGATGGCCATCCGAAAATTTGATCCGAAACGCGGCAATCGTCTGGCCGCCTATGCCATTTGGTGGATTCGAGCCTCCATCCATGAGCTTATTCTTCGCTCCTGGCGCATGGTGCGCATTGCCACTACGCAGATCAAGCGGCAACTTTTCTTCAAACTCAGGCAGAGCAAGCTTTCTGCCGCTCGTCTCAACCGTGATGAGGCTGAGGAGCTTGCGCAACGTTTTGGGACGGATGCTGAGACCATTCTGGAAGTGGATTGTCGGATGATCAGCCCAGATGAATCTCTTAACCAACCCCTCAACGAAGAGGGTGATGAGTGGTTGGAGCAGATCCCTGATTTGCGTCCCAACCCAGAGCGTGCGCTGCTTTTTTCCGAGCAGGCCAGGCAACAATCTGCTTTGTTGCGTGATGGGATGCAAACTTTAACCCCGCGGGAACAATCGATCCTGGCGGCGCGTTTTCTCAGCGAAGAGCCCCATACGCTTGACTCGCTGGCGCAAGAGTATGCGATCAGTCGCGAACGGGTGCGTCAGGTTGAAAAGCGTGCGTTGGAAAAGCTGCGCAGTTTTTTTCAAGCTGCACCTGTCTGATAGGTTTTGTTGCTGAATAGCGATCTTTTTGCTGCGACGTTGGTTGCCAGTCGAAGAAACAAAACAAAATATAACAAAAATACTAATATGGAGGTCCAGGAGGAGATTATCTCCTCCTGGCAGGTGCAGGACGGAGTCCTGCATGTAGCG
>NZ_RXIU01000476.1 GCF_004217665.1 Candidatus Magnetaquicoccus inordinatus
CATTGGCCTGGGAGAAAGGTTTGCTCGCGACAAAATAGCCATGCTGGTCTCCTGTTATATCACCTCTGCCTACTGGTTTACCTCCTCCACATCTTTTGCCAATCCAGCCGTCACCCTGGCACGCAGCCTGAGCAATACCTTTGCCGGTATCGCTCCTCTCTCGGTTCCAGGATTCATTCTGGCACAGTTTGCGGGGTTGGCTCTGGCACTCTGGATACTTAAATTATTGCTGCACGAACCTACTAGTCCACGTCGTTAAACGCGAACTGTCAGCCCTCTTTGCCTGGAGAAAATCACCATGTCACCGCAAACTCGTAATGTGCTCTTCCTCTGCACTGGTAACTCCTGCCGCTCCATTCTGGCCGAAGCAACCTTCAACCACCTTGCCCCCCCTTGGCTGCGTGCCGTCAGCGCCGGCAGCCATCCCACCGGTGAGGTACATCCCCGCTCTTTGGCTCTGCTGCAACGGGAAGGTATCAATACAGAGGGTGCCGCCAGCAAATCCTGGGATGGTCTGCCAGTCACTCCCGATGTGGTCATTACCGTCTGCGCCAGTGCCGCCGGTGAAACCTGCCCGGCCTATCTGGGGCCTGCCATTCGCGCTCATTGGGGTGTGGAAGATCCGGCCAAAGCAACCGGAACAGATGAAGAGATCGAACAAGCATTTGTTACAGCCTATCGGACTTTGCGGGCACGGATCAAAGCTCTGTTAAACCTGCCCCTGGAAAGCCTGTTTGCTGACCCGACAGCACTTCGCGAACAGTTGCAACGCATCTATCAAGATGTTCATTAGAGAGAATCAGGAGTTATAAATCATGGCTAAAATTGAAATTTTTGATCCTGCACTCTGCTGCAGTACCGGTGTCTGTGGTCCAGAGGTGGATCAATCATTGGTCATCTTTGCGGCTGATGTCGATCGGGTAACCTCTGCGGGTGGTGCCATTCGCCGCTATAATCTGGCCCAAGAGCCTTTGGCCTTTGCACAAAACAGCGTGGTCAGCACATTTTTAAGCCGTTCTGGTCAAGAGTCGCTGCCTTTGATTCTGGTCGATGGCGAAATTGCTTTGGCAGGACGCTACCCCAGTCGGGAACAGTTGGCACGCTGGGCCGGAGTAACACTCACGGAAGCGGCACCAGTCGCCAAAAAGTGTTGTCCAGGATCAAGTTGCTGAGAGCTTGAAAAAAAAGGTCGCCAAACCAGCTCATGCGCAAGGCGCTGGCGAATGTGCGACAAGACATATCAAGCAGATAGACAAGGAGC
>NZ_RXIU01000477.1 GCF_004217665.1 Candidatus Magnetaquicoccus inordinatus
GTGATTGACGACATGCTCTTCCCGGATTTGATTCGCACCGGCAATGAATATGGGCTGTTGTTGGGGAATTGGACCGACTGGAAAAAATACCGAGAGTGCAGAGGCAAGACCAGCCATACCTATGATGAAATGATAGCCATTGACGTTGTTCAGTACATACCAGCCTTCCTCAAAGAGGCTCAATTTCTACTGGAACAATTGCAAAAGAGAATCGGTACAACGTGAAGAATCAACCCCCGATAGATATTCACCCGGACCATCAGAAGATTGTTCAGGAGATTCTCCAGAAACATGTACCCAACCATGAGGTATGGGCCTTTGGTTCTCGCGTCAAATGGACAGCCAAGAACTATTCAGACCTGGATTTGTGCGTGATTTCTGACAAGCCACTCGGTTTGGAGGTGATGAGCGATTTGCTGGATGATTTTGTCGAGTCCGATTTGCCCTGGAAGGTGGATGTGGTGGATTGGGCGACGACCAGTGAGTCGTTCAGGAAGATAATTGAGCGGGAAAAGGTGGTGGTGCAGATGGAAAAAGAAATTAATAATCTGGATTTTATTAAGGATAAAGCACTTTTAAGAAAATTGTTGCTAGAAACAAAAGATGGGGAGTGGGGAAAAGAATTACCGTTTGATGATAGTGTTCAGATGTTTGTTATTCGCGGAACAGATTTTGAAGCGGTCAAAAACGGATTATTAATTGATGTTCCTGTTCGATACATCTCTGGAAAAGCAGCATATCGAAAAACATTGCAGCCTTTTGATATTCTGATTGAGACTGCTGGTGGCAGTAAAGGGAAACCAACAGGAAGGACTGTTTTCTTGCGTCCGGCATTGTTTCACAAGTCAAAGCTGCCAATAACATGCGCTTCTTTTGCTCGATACATGAGGATTGACTCATCAACAGCTGTACCAGAATACATTTTTTGGTATCTCCAGAATCTATATAAGAATGGTACAATTGATAATTATCAGGTGCAACATACTGGTGTTGCACGATTCCAATTCACAAAATTTGCTGATTCAATAGAAATTGACTTGCCAAAGTTTAATGTACAGAAAAGCATTTCTGATATTTTAGGTGCTCTCGACGACCGCATCACCATCCTGCGCGCAACCAATGCCACACTTGAAGCCATCGCCCAGGCACTGTTCAAATCCTGGTTTGTTGATTTCGACCCAGTACATGCCAAACAACAGGGCCTTGCGCCTGAAGGTATGGATAAAGCCACCGCCGCTCTGTTCCCGGACAGCTTTGA
>NZ_RXIU01000478.1 GCF_004217665.1 Candidatus Magnetaquicoccus inordinatus
CATTGAGCAACTGCAGGGCAGAAACGAAGAGCTGACGGCCTACAACGAAGAGGTGATGGCCATGAATGAAGAGTTGCAATCGGCCAACGAGGAGCTGGAAAGTTCCAAGGAGGAGATGCAATCTCTCAATGAAGAGCTGGTGATCACGAATGCCATCCTCGACAGCAAGGTGCTTGCCCTGGAAGCGGCCAACAATGATATTTCCAACCTGCTCAGCAGCACGGATATGGCCACGGTATTTCTCGATCGCACTCTCTGCATCAAACGCTATACCCTGGCCGCCACCCGCCTGCTTCGCCTGATTCCCGCTGACCTGGGGCGTCCCTTGGCTGATATTGCCAACAATCTGCAAGGGGTTGATCTGCTGGAGAATGCGCTCTCCGTTCTCAAACAGGGTCACCACCTGGAAAAAGAGGTCCAAGATCAATCCGGTCTCTGGTATTTGATGCGCACCCTGCCCTATCTCGACAGCCAGGGTCACACCGCCGGCGTGGTGATTCTGTTTGCTGATGTCACCCGCATGAAACAGGCCGAAGAGAAAAACAACCTCCTGCTGCTGCATCTGCAGGAACAGTGCAGTCTGTTGAATCATGCCCATGTACTGGCGATGGATCTGGAGGGAAAGATTATTTTCTGGAACCCAGGAGCGGAAGAGTATTATGGCTGGTTATCCCATGAGGCTCTGGGTCAATCACTCCAGCAACTGCTGAAAACCGAAGGAGAGCTCTCCCTGGAACAGCTTATCCAGCAGACAATCGCCATCGGCCAATGGGTAGGAGAGTTGACCCACTTCACCCGAGAGGCAAAAAAGGTCTCCGTCTTCAGCCATTGGCATCTGACCAGGGATGCGCATGGTCAACCCAAGGCCGTGGTGGCGGTCAACAATGACCTCAGCGAACGCAAAAAAATGGAGCAGGAGCTGCGTCAAGCCAAACTGGAGGCCGAATCGCTTTCCAAAGCCAAAAGCAGCTTTTTGGCTGTCATGAGCCACGAAATCCGTACCCCCTTGCACCTGATCCTTGGCATGTCAGAACTGCTCAAGGAGACATCCCTGACTGCCGAACAACAAAGCTATCTGCGCAAAGTGGAAAAATCCGGGGTCTGTCTGCTTGAACTGATCAACAATATACTGGATTTTTCCAAAACAGAGGCAGGAGAGATGGTGGTGCTGCAAGAGGCTGTGGCACTGCCAGAGCTGCTGCAGGAGGTGATCACCTTGCTGAGCAGCCTCTCCATCGACAAAGAGATTGACCT
>NZ_RXIU01000479.1 GCF_004217665.1 Candidatus Magnetaquicoccus inordinatus
TAGAGCTGGCGAGCCAGCACAAACCTGAATAGTTACAGCAATCGTTACTCAATCGCCTGCGCCTTGTCCGTGGAGTTGTGCGCGACGATTTATTCACAAGCTCTCAGAGTAAACCATTGAATAACCTTCCCCCTTCTCATGCAGAAACAGCGCAACGCTCCCTTTGGGCATTGCGCGGATTTTATGCCGCTTTGTTTGCGGTGATGGGGGTGTGGATTCCCTATTGGCCACTTTATCTGGACAGTCATGGCCACTCGGCAGCCGTCATCGGTCTGCTTGCCTCTTTGGCAACCAGTGTCAAACTGTTTGGCCCCCCTGTTTTGGGACGCTTGGCCGATCAAGGCTCTCGGCAACGGGTGATCCAATTGGCCTCTGCAACCGCGGCTGTCGCCTCTTTGCTGCTCTTTTTTGCCGACCATTTTGCTCTTCTGCTTTTGGGTGTTCTCTTGTTCAGCCTGATGCAAAACACCCAACTCTCCCTGGTGGAGGCAACCACCCTGGAGACTGTCAATCGTCTGCAGCGACAAGAGCTTTTGACCACTGATTATGGGCGCATTCGTGTCTGGGGCTCCTGGGGTTTTATTGTGCTGGCCATTGGCTTGGGACCGCTGATTGATCTGTTGAATCTGGAGCTGGTGCCCTGGATCATTACCCTGTTTTTGATGCTCAGTGCTCTTATCTCTTTGCGCTTGCCGGCCGATGAAGCGCCCAGCAGTGAACCCAGCCAGCACAAGGAGGCGCTCTTTTCCCTGCCAGGTGTCGCCTGGTTTTATCTGGCAACCTTTTTGATGCAATTTTCCCATGGCGCCTATTATGGTTTTCTCTCCCTGCACCTGGCCGATAACGGCTTTTCCCGTGGTGCTATCGGTGTGATCTGGTCCATTGGGGTGCTGGCAGAGGTGGCCATGCTCCATGCCTCCGCCACTCTGCTCAGCCGCTTTGGCACAGCCCGTCTGTTGCAGGTGGCCATCTCCATTGCGGTTGTGCGTTGGTTGCTCTACTCTCTGCCCCCGGCATGGCCTCTGTTGCTGCTCGGTCAACCTCTGCATGCCTTTACCTTTGGTGCTTTTCATATCGGTGCCGTACACCGTACCTTTGAGATGGCTCCGCGCAGCAGTCGTTCCCGTGCCCAAGGATGGTATGGTGCCTTGTCTTTTGGTTTGGGAACCGGCAGCGGTCTGTTGTTGTGTGGACAACTGTATGAACCTCTGGGTGCTCCCACGCTGTTTTTGCTGATGGCGGTGGGTGCAGCC